>JAQSDP010000001.1 GCA_029945985.1 bacterium
GATGAAAACGGGCCTATTTCAAATCACGCAGGAATTTTTAGCGAATATGGTCGGTGTCCGGCGTGAAGCGGTCAATAAAGCATCGAAGAGTTTTCAGGATCGCGGCCTGATCAGCTACAACCGCGGTAAACTTTTGATTCTCGACGTGAAAGGTTTGAAAAAACTTTCGTGTAATTGCTATCAGATTATCTCAAAAAGCCATCCAAATTACGAAGCAGTTGCTAGTAAGGCCAACAACTAATGGGCAGCAATCAAAAGTAAAGTATCTAAAGCCCGGCTCGGCCGGAATTTCCGTCACCTAGCGGAAAAATATCCAGCAAACCGTTTCCTCGAACTTACGTCCTTCGCACACTTACCTTAGTGCTTTATCGCACTAACATAGTGTTCCATCGCACTGAGAGGTATCTATTCTTATTGTTTTGATGTACTGTCTGGGTAGCGATCATCCGTAGGTCGTATTTCACCTCAGCATTGTCGGAAAACAGCGAAGAGCATGCCGCTTGATGCCAAACAAAACACTGGCCGTGAGAATTTCCTGCTTGCAGCTCTGCCGGACGTCGAATTTGAGCGCGTACAAACTCACCTAGAGCTAACATCTCTAAAGCTTGGGCGAGTTCTCTATGAATCGGGCGATAGACTCGACTATGTTTATTTCCCTACGACCGCTATTATCTCTCTACTTTACGTCATGGAAAACGGCGCGACTGCCGAGATCGGCGTGGTGGGCAACGACGGGATACTGGGAATCGCGCTGTTTATGGGCGGCGATACGACGCCGAACCGGGCGGTAATCCAGAGTGCGGGCGAAGCTTTCAGAATGAAGGCAAAAGATCTTCTAGACGAATTCACTTTGGGCGGTGTGTTTCACAATCTTCTGCTTCGTTACACCCAGGCGTTGATAACGCAAATTTCGCAGACCGCTGTTTGCAATCGTCTCCATTCAGTCGAACAGCAGCTGGGCCGCTGGCTGCTCCTCAGTCACGACCGTTTGAACACTGATACGCTGGTCATGACTCACGACCTGATATCAAATATGCTTGGCGTTCGTCGCGAAGGGGTGACAATGGCAGCGAGAAAACTGGCCGAGAGAAAATTAATCAAGAATGTTCGAGGATCCATAACTATCCTCGACCGCCAGGGACTGGAACAAGCCGCATGCGAGTGTTACCAAGTTGTCAATAACGAATACAACCGCCTGCTCAGCAGAGGTATTTCCAGAACTTTCGGGTAGTCACGCATCCTATCAAAATTATGCCACGAGCTTCCGGTCGCCAGACAATGGGGTTATTTTTAATTTTGCCGCTATAGGAGAATCTCTACACTACAGATATCGGCAAACTGCCTTCTATTTGGTGCAACCTCTATCAACCATCTTTAGTTTCACCCATTAAGACTAATACTTCATGCATTTGTCCGTCAGCTCTTATGGGAATTTCATTTGACGGTAACAATTCGCCATCAAGCCTTACCTCGGCAATTCCGCGACAGATGCCCGAAGGGTTTTCAACTCTTATCTTAAAACGCGTAGATCCACGTCGGTAGTCGATCTCAAAATTACGCCAACTGCGCGGGATGCAAGGCTCAATCTTAAGACTTTCACCTTGAAGGTGAAAACCGAGCATTGATTCAAGAGCCGCGCGATACATCCAACTGGCCGCACCCGTATACCAAGTCCAACCGCCGCGTCCGATGTGTTTTGGTTCGTTATAGACGTCGCCCGCAACGACATATGGCTCGACCTTGTATTTGTGAAGCCCGGCGCGCGTGGACGCGTGATTGATCGGATTGAGTAAAGCAAAGAGTTCACCGGCTTTATCGCCATCGCCGAGCATTGCAAAAGCGATCATTGTCCAGATCGCGGCATGGGTATATTGGCCGCCGTTCTCCCGGACACCGGGGAGATAGCCTTTTATGTAGCCGGGACTGAGCGAACTTTTGTCGAATGGCGGTGTAAATAAGAGCACGAGGCCGTCACCGCGGCGGATAAGATATTCGTCAACCGACGCCATAGCCCGCGTCGCTTGCTGTAGGTTTGCTCCGCCCGAAATAACACTCCATGACTGCGCGATCGAATCGATCTTACATTCCTCGTTTTCCGCCGAACCGAGCGGCGTACCGTCGTCAAAATAAGCCCGGCGAAACCAATTGCCGTCCCATGCATTTGTTTCTAGAGAGGTTTTCAGATCCTTGATATGTTTGCTATATAACGCCTCGCGAACCTTTTCGCCGCGTTCACCGCAGAATGGCGTAAATTCCATCAAAGTATTGATTAGGAACCAGCCAACCCAAACACTTTCACCCTGTCCGCCGTTGCCGACGCTGCTCATCCCGTCATTCCAGTCACCTGAACCCATTAAGGGCAATCCATGCAATCCAACAGCGAGACTGCGGTCGATAGCGCGAGCGCAGTGTCCGAATATGTTCGCGGTTTGTACGGACGTCGTCGGCTGCGTGTAAGAATCATCTTGTCCCTCACCCAGCAGAGGAGCCTCGATGAATGCCACCATTTCGTCCAGGATCGAATTGTCGCCTGTAACCTTGACATAAAAGCTTGTAACGAACGGAAGCCAAAGCAGATCGTCCGAAAAGCGTGTGCGAACGCCGCGTCCTGACGGCGGGTGCCACCAATGTTGCACGTCACCTTCCTCGAATTGATGGGCGGCGGCGGTTAGGATTTGCTCACGCGCTATTTCAGGCTTTGCGTAAACTAGCGACATCACGTCCTGCAGTTGGTCGCGAAATCCAATAGCTCCACCCGACTGATAAAACGCGGAACGTGCCCAAACGCGGCACGCCAGCGACTGATATAAGAGCCATCTATTTACTAGCGTGTCCATGGAGGCATCCGGCGTTCGCACTTTTATTGTGCCCAGCAATTCGTCCCAATATGCCGTGATTTCGGCGAACGATTCTTTTACGGCGTCCAATCCGCGAAACTTAGCAACTATGCTTTCGACTTCGTCAACCGATTCGCCTTCGCCGATTAGAAAAACTATCTCTCTGAATTCGCCGGGTTCGAGATCGATAATTGTCTGTAATGCTGCGCACGGGTCGAGTCCGGCACCGCTTCGACCGGATAGTTTTTCCCGGGCCATTGCCGCCGGTTTTTTTAGACTACCGTTCCTGCCCACAAACTCCTTGCGGTCACAAGTAAGAGAATTTATCTCCGCGTTACTCGCAACAAATGCGATGCGTCCGGCAAATTCATTATTATATGGATTGCGCGCCCGGACACAGGTTCCCTTGTCGTCTACTTCGGTGATGATGAACGGCGCGGTTCGGCTCCGGTCAAACCCCAAAACAAGTTCGCTATAGCTCGTAACCGATAACTTTCTCTTGCGGTCGGTTCGATTGTGCAGACGCAAAAGAGAGACCTTTACGGGTGCGTCAAGCGGAACGAACTGAAGCAGATCCTGGGAAATGCCGTGGCTCAGATGCTCAAAAACCGTGTAACCTTGCCCGTGTTTGATCGTGTACGGTTCAGCCTCGCGAATCGGCAGCGGTGTGGGCGTCCAAACGGACCCGGATTCTTCGTCTCGGAGATATATCACTTCACCCGGCGGATCGCTGACGGCATCGTTTGACCACGGCGTGAGTCGGTTCTCACGGCTGTTGACCGACCATGTGAATCCGGCACCGGTTTCCGAGACCTGAAAGCCGAACGCCTTCTCGTTTGCGATCACATTGAGCCACGGAGCAGGCGTCCATTGTTCCTCACCTAAAACTGTGACGTACTCTTTCCCGGAGTTTCCAAAACCGCCAAGTCCATTGAAAAACTTTAGCTCCGGCTGCGGAGCGGAAGGCTCCGGATACGGACGATTTGATCCCTTAACAATGAATGTGCCTGGCAATGCCGTCTCGATCGTTTTGCGTAAAAGTTCATCTTCCAGGCTGCCGCGTTCGCCAACGATAACGACGTGAGCAACCGTGTGGAGTAGAATGCGATCTGCTTCAGGAATCTGATCGGTTCGTCTGACAAAGATACCGCCGTTGGTATCCAGCAGATTTGCCTCGCCGCTGGTGCGGACAATTCGAGTTAATTCGTCCTGCAACGACTGCATGTAGCTCGGTGGATTATCATTTAAGATCACCAGATCAAAGATCAGGCCCTTGAGCCGCAAATATTCGTGTGCGTTCAACATCTGACGTGCGAGCGGCAGATCTTCCGCCCGGTTGATACGAACAACGACGATCGGCAGATCGCCGCCAATTCCGTACGGCCAAAGGTCGGATTGAGCCCGAGTATTTAGTGATAAAACTCCCGGACGAGCGCGTAGACTAGAGTCAGTGTATAGGATGTGGGCTGCGAGGCGTTGAAACAGATATGCGTTTTCCGGTTCGATGTTCAGATGGCGCATTTCCACCTGTGACCGCGTCCAGGCGAGAGCCGCTTCGCGTAAAAATATGTTTACATCATGATATTTATCCGCCAGCCTTAACGACTCTTCGTGAGAATTCGCGACGGCGGTCGAATATGTGATGCATGCGGTTTCATGCGGCTCAATACGGACGCAGCATCGCAGCGAGAAGATCGGATCGAGCACCGCTCCCGCTGAATTTGAAAGGGGGCGGTCGTCCATGATCGCGATCGGTTCGCGAACATCGCGTCCTCGCCCCAGAAAGCGTGCACGATCAGTTTCATACTGTACCGCACCGACCATTTCTCCTTCTATTGCGATCGTATGTATTGCCCAAATAGGCTCGTCGCTCTCAGCTCGCGGACGGCGTTTGGCGATCAGTGCGTTCTCATCGGGATTGAACTCCGTCTCAATGAAAAGATTGCTAAATGCTTGATGAGCAGCGTCTGCCTTTGGCGGAGCCAATACGATTTCAGCATAACTCGTAACCTCGATCTCTATCGCTTTTGACGAATTATTAGTGATAGACACGCGCCGAATTTCGGCATTGTCTTCGGGCGAAACCACTATTTCCGTCCGCGTCTCCAACCTTCCGTCGCGCCGCCGGAACACCGCTTTGTCCTCCGAAAATGTAACTTCATAAAGATCAGCCTCTCCGCCTAATGGCTGGTAACCGCTCGACCAAACTTTACCGGTTCCTACATCACGCAGGTAGATAAAACTGCCCCAGGGATCCCGAGTCGTATCCTCGCGCCAGCGGGTAACGGCCATATCCCTGTGCATCGAATAGCCCGCACCTGACGTGGTTACCATAACTGAATAGACACCGTTGGACAGAAGTTGCACCCGGGGCGTGGGCATATGCGGCGTGTTGAAAACCCTCGTAACTCGCCCCGAAAGCTGCCGCACCAGCCGGCTGGACAGAACTTCTTCAGCCCGCGGATGGGACGCTGGAACTCCATGTGGGATCCTTTCCTGAAGCAGTAATTCGGTGGATCGAACGAGAGGCTCAGAGTGGAACCGGTCCTGCATAATATTTGCGTGAACCAAATTATTAAGTGCGACGAGGATCATTCCCTGATGATGCGCCATGTAGGCCCGGATGATCGAGAATGTTTGATCGCGCGGCAGGCGTTCGGCTGTGTAGTCTATCGATTCGTAAAAGCCGAATCGGGCGAGCATTCCCTCATCGGCTAAATGGCGGAAATTCGCCATAGCTGCGTGCGGCAAGATCGGGGCGGCCAGGGCAGTCGCATATGGCGCAACTACTAGGTCTTCGCTCAAGCCCCGCTTCAAGCCAAGTCCCGGAACTCCAAAGGCCTGATATTGATAATTTAACTGCAGGTCACGAGCGTTGAACGCACACTCGGAGATACCCCACGGCACGCTATTTTTTGCTCCATACTCGATGTGCTTTTCAACAACTGCCTTGAAAGTTTGGCTAAGAAGTGTTTGTTCATAGTCGCGCATTACAAGGATCGGCATCAGATATTCGAACATCGTGCCTGTCCAAGAGACCAGGGCCCGGCTTGAACCTACTGGTGTGAGCGGCCTTCCGAGACGAAACCAGTGTTCCTGCCCGATCTCGTCCTTGGCAATGGCGACAAAACTGGCCAACCGAGATTCGGACGCCAGCAGATCGTAAAAAGAGTCGTCACGCTTTGCCGTGTCCACGTTGTAACCGATAACAAAGATCTTTCGTTCCCCGTCGAGTAAAAAATCAAAGTTCATTTCTTTGACGGTCTCTGCGCACTGCAGTGCAAAGCTGTCAAAATGTGCAACGGTTCTAAAGGCAGACTGCTGAGCCTGTGTTGCCTTAGCTATCAGAATTTTAATCGCGTCAGCGGCGGAGCTAGAATCCAACTCCATTATCTGGGATCTTTCAATATCTACATTAATGCCTGAAAGCCTAAGAAGGACGCCGTCGTATAACTCTGGAAGTTGGGATAACGAAGGCAAAACTTCCATAAGACCAAGTACCTCTCGCCACTCATTGTGTACTGCGGGAAAGTCACGGCCAATGATCCCGGACAAATGAGAAAAGTCATTTTCCTGCCAAGGTATAAGTGTTTTGATGTCGCGAAGAAAAGTCTGAGCCTGGTGCGATAGATCTGCCGACCAGAATCCCAACTCATTGAAATGTTCAGTGCCGTGCTCCAGTGTCAGCGCACCGGTGATGTCCTTGATGATTTCGATATGAGAAATTAGCGTTTCGAGCAAGGTGACCCAGGACTGCGGTGTTTCACTTTGTTGGTGCCCCAATAGTTGTAGACAGAACTCGATCTCGGATTGAAGCTGCTTGATCGTCACACCTTCTGTCCGCCGACGAGCGACATTCATTTGAGCTGCTTCCTCACGCATCATTTCGAGCGAATCGGAAAGCCCCTGTATGACATGCGTATCCAACAACTTTCGGTTCTTGATCTCTAGCACCGACTGTTTGACAGCTAGTAGGTGGCCGGCGAGATTTCCGCTATCGACACTGGAAACATAGCGAGGTGAAAGCGGTGCGAGCGTCGCGGTGTCGTACCAGTTCAAATAGTGCCCGCGAAATTTCTCAAGTTTCTCGAGTTTGGTAAACGTAAAACCGAGTCGCTCCGCTAGCTCAAGGGTTCCTATATAACCAAAATCATGAGCAGAAACTGTCGATAATAGAAGCAAGCCAATGTTTGTAGGCGAGGTCCGATGAGCGATCTTGGGTTGCGGGTCTTCCTGATAATTATCGGGTGGAAGCCAATTCGAATCATCACCGACAAACGTTTCGAAAAAT
The DNA here is from genome assembly GCA_029945985.1 of bacterium. Classification (GTDB taxonomy): domain Bacteria; phylum Acidobacteriota; class Blastocatellia; order Pyrinomonadales; family Pyrinomonadaceae; genus OLB17. Next base: position 7,129 of record JAQSDP010000001.1, read on the forward strand.
CTCCAAGTCCGCCTGGCGATCATCCGAGCCAATTTTATATCGGTACCGCTGAGCGGTATCCTTATAATTGGCGGCCGGCGACTTATCCTGTACGCAACAATAGGAGAAATTATCCAGACGATCAGAAACGGGACCGCTATGACTAAAGCTGACGGGCGAAACCAGAATACACGCGCCAGGCTTATTGCTGACAAGAGAATCGCGACTCGCATTGATCGCAAATCAGAAATCTGTTCGGGTTCGGTGTCTCTTTCACTTTGGGCGGCTGTCTTCCATTCAAGCAGATTCCGGTGCGAGATAATCCGGCGGTAGAGCGTTCGAAGAACAGCGTCAGAATTTGAGTATGCCTGATATGCCAGAACAGCGATGACGATAAATAGCTGCTGCGCATTCGTTTTGAAATCGCCCAAAACGCTCCAGAAATGACTCGTCCACGGGATACCGCGCGGATGTGTTATCAGATTGGTTTGCAAATGAGCGAAGACGGGAAAGGCTATTACGAAAACGATAAATAGCGACCACACTAGCGTAGATCCGGGTATGATGGTCCACGTCGCCAGGAGCCACAGAAAAATTGCCGGCGCTACCAGACTGCGGCGTAGATTATCCAGTATCTTCCAGCGTGAAATTAGAGATAGTTCATTTCGTACTTTTTTATTTCTATCGTTTCTGACCCACGGGAGGATCCAGCCGGCGATCTGCCAGTCGCCCCGAATCCATCGGTGCGAGCGCATGGCAAAAGTATTGAACCTTGTCGGAAAATCGTCTAAAAGTTCAATGTCCGTTACCAACCCGCATCGGGTATATAGCCCCTCAAACAAGTCGTGGCTGAGAATAGAATTTTCAGGTACTCGATCTTTGAGCGATGCGGCGAACGCGTCAACATCGTAGAGTCCCTTGCCGGTGAAGCTTCCCTCACCAAAAAGATCCTGGTAGAGGTCGGATGACGCCGTGGTGTATGGGTCGATGCCCGTATTACCTGAAAAGATCCGTGCGAAATAGGACTGCGATGCGCTGGTTAACGATATACTGATCCGGGGCTGTAAAATGCCGTAGCCTTTAGTGACCATTTGCAGCTTTTCGTCAAAATGCGGCCGATTGAGCGGGTGAACTGCAATTCCGATCAATTTTCGGGCGGCATCACGCGGTAATTGTGTATCTGAATCAAGCGTGATGACATACTTAGTGCGTTTCAAGAATTCCTCACCCGCCGTAACGCCTATAAAGCTCGTAATATTGTCTCGGCGCAGCAATCCGTTAAATTCTTCCAACTTGCCGCGCTTGCGTTCCCATCCCATCCAGATTTGTTCACGATCATTCCACTGACGGCGGCGGTGGAAGAGATGAAACTTTTGACCAGATGACAGGCGGTATTTCCGATTTAACGCCTCGACCCCTTCGCGGGCCGCACTCAGAATCGCTTCATCGCCATCCAATTCTTCGCTTGGTGCGTCCGCAAGATCGCTGAGCAAAGCGAAATATATGCTCTCATCTTGATTGGAGAGGCTGTAGACCTCAAGCTTTTCAAGCAGCTCCGCAACGACCGATTCGCTTGTCAAAAGAGTAGGTATAACAACAAAGGTCTGGGCGTTCTTGGGGATCGAACGGGACGTATCAATTTGCGGCAAAACACGCGGCGGAACAAGCAAGGCAAAATCCCAGTTCAAAATGCTCAGAGCCAACTCGCTCGCCGGGATGAGCGATATCAGGCCAAAGACCACCAAAAACGTCGCACCTGCTCCAAAGTACGCTGCGGTCAAGACCAACAAAGATGTGGTCAAAGCTGTCAGGAACGCGGCTGATCCGAGATATGCCGCCGCGGGATATTTAAGGATCAAAGAAACGATCTTTTCTGACAAATGAGGATGAAAGGCAAATTCCTTTTCGACCTCGGTGACACCTTTATCAATAAGGTAATAACCAATATGGGATTGTCGCGGATCAACAGCATCGTCTCGCTGCGCGGCAGTTGCAAATTCGATTACCTTGCTCGCAACCTCCAGTTCGTCTGTGTTTGTGCGTTTAGCTATTCGCTCGATCACTCCGCGGTAACGGTTGCGTGTAGCGAAATCCATTTCCGCATAAACCTCAGCAGGATCCGTGCTCAAGAGAGGATCGATCAAACTAACTTTCTCGAAGAACGTCCGCCAGTCGATCGTCGAGAGCAGGCGCATGCTCGTAATGATGTTTCCGATGGTGACGTGTGTCATCGCCTGTCGCTGAAATTCGGAATCAACGATCTGCTCAATGTTCGAATCCCCTGCGGCCAGCCGTTTTACCAACCATTCGTATGCCGGTGCGATCGAAAGGTCTTGGTCCCGCAGTTGGCGGGTTAATTGCTCTACAAAAGCGCTTCCGAAATTCCTTCTTTTGCCTAACCGTCTTACCGTAAATGGAAGCAATTCGGTTGGCTGCTTACTAGCTAGATCCAGCAGCTCATCAGCAAGAATGTCAGCTTCCTCTCGCTCCTCGAACGAAACGACGATAAGCTGGGTCAATCTGCGCAGGTTTTCTACAAGTGCAAACCGCAGCGTAATAGCGACCGCCCAC
>JAQSDP010000002.1 GCA_029945985.1 bacterium
GCTTGACGACGTCATCGATCGCTGGGAGAGGGAAGTATCCCGCATCTACCACATTGTCCAGGAAGCGAGTAGCGAGTCGCGTAACCTTGGCGAGCCGATCCCACTCGACATCGCCATCTGAGTAGAACTTCGCGACATCGATCGATCCTAGATTGCAGGAATTGTTGAAGTGCAACATCTGCTCGCCGCACGGATTGCAGGCGTAGATCGGCCCCATTGACGCCTGCATATGGTTGTGCCGATTCACCTCGTCAATGAACACGATTCCCGGTTCTGCATATTTGTGCGCCGAGGCGATGATGCGATTCCAGATATCCGGTGCGTAAACCATCCCGGGGAGCGGCGGCTGCTCAATGGTGTATTCGGATAGGTCAGCCGACTCGAACGCAAGCTTGTCAGCAAAAGTGGCGGTCGATCCGTCGGATTCCCGATAGACCGCGTAATCAGCACCGGTAACCGGATCGAATATAGCATCGGTCCACGGCTCACCCTTGAACTCCGTGTGGAACCAGGTCCTGCTGTCCACCGCATCCATGAAGCGATCGGTGACAGTCACGGAGATATTGAAGTTGGTCAGGCTGGTCTGGTCGTTCTTTGCGTGGATAAAGCGAAGGATATCGGGATGCGTAACCGACATAATGCCCATATTCGCCCCGCGACGCACACCGCCCTGCTTCACCACTTCGGTCGTCTGATTGACGATATTCATGAACGAGACCGGACCGCTTGCGACTCCGCGGGTCGAATTGACCATAGATCCGGCCGGCCGTAATAATTCGTACGTCATCCCCGTTCCGCCGCCGGTCTGGTGGATGATCGCCACGTTCTGGGCGTGCTCCATTATTCCTTCGATCGAATCGGGTACGTTCAGCACAAAGCAAGCGGCTAGTTGGCCCTTCGGCTTTCCGGCATTTACGAGACAAGGAGTATTCGGGATGAACTCGCGGGCTAACATCACCGCAGACATATCTCTCTCAAACGAACTCCGCTTCGCGGGATCGGCCTCCGCAGTCGCAACATGCCCGACCACGCGTTTTACGATGTCCGCCCAAGTTTCGGTAGGCTCACCTCTTTCGTCCTTAGTCGAATACCGCTTTGCGACTACTTTTTGAGCATTCAATCCCAGAGGTTTGATTATCCGCTGCTGCGATACGGCCGATCCGTTGGTTGGGACGACGCCCATTATTGTTTTTTCAGAGGCAGTAGACATCATCATTTCTCCGAACTCTATTTTACCAGTTTCTCCACACTCTGCACTCGTCATGATGTCCGCCATCAGCGGTAACTCGTTTGAGTCGATCCATTTGGCGTGCCACTTTCTGAGTCATTTGAATCACGATCAACAACTTACACGAACTTTCAACGACTTACGGGGATCCCTTTTCTTTTTACTGTCGATCATCACTAATCGAGGCCGGCAGCATTGCCGGTGTCGATTATAATCCCATGGATGCAACAAGGCGTCAAGGTGCGTTTGGTGTAACATCAGGACCTTTGAGATCTCGCTTGCCGACCAGCCACATTCGAGGTTCGCAGTGTCCTAGTTCTTATTGGAATGAGTGCACCGATGGGTTGACATCCACTCGGGCATTTCAAACACTTGAACTTATGGACAAGCTGGTACACGGGATCGCGGCGGGCGGAGATATTCGGGTTTTTGGAGCGATCACGACAGATACGGTTGCCGAGGCGATTCGGCGGCACCAGACATCACCGACGGTTTCGGCTGCGCTAGGAAGAACGATGACCGGGGCACTGATGATGGGATCGACGCTTAAGGAACTTGACCGATTGACGGTGAAGATCGAAGGCGACGGACCAGTTGGCGGCATCACTGCGGAGTCGAACGCCAAGGGCGGCGTGCGCGGGTTTGTGAAGAATCCGGCTGCTGAACTTCCGCCTAAGGAGAACGGCAAATTTGACGTTAGCGGGGTGGTCGGGCAAGGGATGTTTTATGTGATCCGCGAGGCGGGATTTGATATCGGCTTAAGGCCGGAGCCGTATGTTGGGTCCGTGCCGATCGTGTCCGGGGAGATAGCGGAAGACTTTGCGTTCTATCTTGCGAAATCTGAGCAGATACCTTCGGCAGTTATGCTGGGCGTACTCCTGAACAATGTCGAGCCGTTCGTCGCCGCGTCGGGCGGGGTGATGGTGCAGATGATGCCGGGCGCGAACGAACACTTGATCACAATGATCGAAGATACGATCGCTAACGCGCCGCATCTTACGACGATCATTGATCCGATGACCAGTCCGGAAGAGCTTATCAAGCTCGCGCTTGGCGAGATCGACTTTGAGATCCTCGGCGAGAATGATGTTGCCTTTGAATGTACGTGTTCGTCTGAGAAGGCAATTGCCATGATCTCGGCTCTCGGCCCTGGTGAGGTTCGAGCGATGATCGCGGAGCAGGGAGAGGCAGTAATGACCTGCGGATTCTGCAGCGAGGTCTACTCGCTTGACGAGCAAGATTTGCGGAAGCTGCTTTGAGACCGGCAGGGTCAGATCTCAAGCTTCAGGTTCTCTGTCTAGTTTCCCTCCTTTTCTTATTTCGTTGCTATAGGAACTTCCTTGGAGGCCACTGATCAAAGAATCATGAACCACGAAATAAGAAGAAGCCCTCACAAACTCTCTTTGGACAAGGTCATTCGCGAAGGTCCGGTGAACAGATCACTATCTGAGCATCAGCGGCTGGGTCCACGCGATCTTTCCGTTTGACTCAAGGACCTTCACTCGGACGTAACCTTCGTCGCCTTTGACCTTATAGACCGCGGACGGGTCGAGGCTTTCCTGCAAGATCTTGCCGCCGCCGCCGATGAACTGGACGCGATATTTCGAGTAACTGCTGGCTTTCACTTTGATCGAAACTTCGTTTTGGTCGGCCTTGTAGTCGGTCAGTTCCACGCCAGTCGAAGAATAGAAATTGCCGGTGTCGATCGCGGTGAGGATCGCCGACGATGTCAGTTCGGGTGCTCGGACATATATCCAGGCCTGGCCGGGAAGTGCTTCGATCGCCTCACCTCTCGACTGTAGCTGATGAACGTCGTCGTCACCGATGCCGTAGATCAGCATCCCCGCTGTGAGAAGTTCGTCCCAGATCGCTTCGGCCGAAGGCGATCCGCCACCACCGAGATTGTTGACCATTGGATGGCCGTTGTAGATCTCCATCAGCCGAAGTCCCTTGACCTGTCTAATCTCTGCTGAAGAAAGGGCCCAGCCGAAGTTGGGGTGGTTAAGCTGCGGAATACCGCCGGCAGCCCGGATGTTGTCGATGTTCTTCTGAAGTGACTCAACCTTGTTCGCCAGCTTGCTGGGCATCACCACCTTCGTGAGGCCGAGGCCGTTCGCGTGAATCGGCTTGCGTTCGGAACTGTCCGTCACTTCTTGTCCGCTGATGACTAGGAAAGAGCCCGTACGTCCCAGCAGAGTATTCAGCGGTTCTACGCCCGTAATATATTCGTGATCCGTGATCACAACGAAGTTATAGCCGTGCTCGCGATACCACTTCGCGACGTCGTACGGCACGTCCCGCCCGTCTGTGTTGAGGGTATGAGTGTGGGTGTTTCCCTTGTACCACTTCTCGGCTGGCTGCGGCGATTGTCCGAATACAACCGTGCTCATCAACAGTGCGAGAAGTGCAGCTGAAAGAGACTTCATATGTTTAGTTCTGGATATTACGATATCCCCCCTTGTAGTAGATAAGGGGCTCGGCATCGCGAACGATGACATGTTCTACTTCGCCGAGAAAGATCGAGTGATCTCCGCCGTCTAAAGATTTGAAAAGCTTGCACTGAAGCGTCGCGAGCGATCCCTGCAGTATGGGTACTCCGTGCTCGTCGACCGCGTGATCGATCCCCGCGAACTTATCTTCGATCAGCGATGCGAAATGTTCTGAGACACCGGTTTCATTTGACGACAGAATATTAACGGTGAATCGGCCGGATTGCTCGAAAGCATGATGGCTGCCGGCTGACTTTTCAATGCAGATCAGCACCAACGGTGGATCGAGCGAGACAGAACAGAAGGCCGACACGGTGATGCCGAAAGGCCTTTCGGTCGCGTCCTTTGTTGTGACGACCGTGACGCCGCTTGCGAAGCGTGAAAGTGCGGAGCGGAAATCAGCAGACGAAATGGGCATAAGCTAAAAGGTGAATCTACCGTAAGGCCGAATAGAATCAAAATTGATTAACTTAAAGAGAAAGCGATAATCTTCAACGGATGCAAGATCTAAGAAACTTCTTTTCGGAAGTTAGCAGCCTAGTAACGGCGGAACTCGATTGGCTGATACCGGCATCGGGGCCCGCGCCGAAGAGTTTACGCGAAGCGATGCGCTGGAGCCTGTTTGGCGGCGGGAAACATTTTCGCCCTTCACTCGTGTTTGCCGTCGGGCGCATTTTCGGAGCGCCCGACGAGAAGCTTGTGCGAACGGCTGCCGCGATCGAGATGCTGCACACTTACTCGCTCATTCACGACGACCTTCCGTCGATGGATGACGACGATCTTCGGCGTGGAAGAGACACGTGTCATGTGAAGTTCGGGGAATCCACGGCTATTCTCGCAGGCGACGCTCTGCAGGCCTTGTCTTTTCAGGCGATCGCAGAAGAAGATCGTTTGTCCGTCGAAAACAGGCTCGAGTTGATGACAGGCCTCGCTCGGGCGGCGGCAAAGATGGTCATCGGGCAGCAACTCGACCTGGAGGCGGAAGGGAAGCGGTTGTCTCTCGGCGAAGTGGAAAACATTCACGCGAACAAGACCGGAGCACTTGTAGCATTCTCCGCTATTGCGGGCGGGGTGATAGCCGGCGTGCCGGAGCCGGTCCGAGCGGAGATCGTTGAATTGGGTAATACTATCGGGCTGTTGTTCCAAGTTACTGACGATCTCTTGGACGTCACCCAGCCGACCGAACAGCTCGGCAAAACCGCTGGGAAGGATGCAGCTAATGAAAAGTCGACATATCCATCGGTGCTAGGCATCGAGGCAACAAGAGACGTAATCGGCGACCTTCGCGGATCGGCATCGGAGAGCGCCGACCGGCTTACTAAAGCCCAGGGTGTGCTCCATTCGATCATTGATTATCTTGCGGACAGGCGATCTTAGGCCGACGCGAGGAGTTGTTTGGTTCTTTCGTAATCGGCGATGAATGCGGGATCCAGCGCACCGCGCCCTTTCGCTTCCTCAAAGGTCGCGAGAGCAGCTTCGAGTTCGGAACGAGCGGCCCGTGATCTGCCGTTCTTTGCGATCAACATCTGGGCGTATTCAAGGTGGGTCTTCGCAACTGCGAGCAGCCGAAGATCGTCGCCTTTGCCTCTCTTCAACTTAGCTTCCGTTTCGAAAGCCTTTCGAAAGAAGTCCTCTGAGTCAGAGAACTTGGCGAGCCCGCGATAGGCAACCGCCGCACCTAAGTAAGATTCGAACAAGTTATCGGCTGCAAAAGCGTTTGATGGATCCGATCTGCGGATCGCTTCCTGGCTCTTTATAGCTTCGTTGAGCGAGACGAGTGCTTCCGCATATCTCGCCATGTCATTCAGTGCCTCCCCGACGCCCCGTCGGCTGAACGAAAGAGCGAGACGCGCATCGACCGAATCCGGTGTCTCGGCAGCGATAGTGAGGTCGTGAGCAAGAGCCTTTTCGTAACTCGCGAGAGCCGCTGCGGGGTCGCCCGCGACTCGATGAACCGTGCCGAGATTCTTATAGGTTAACGCGGCGCTACGCCTGAATCGCTTATCACCCGAACCATTGTTATAAAAGGTTTCGTAGATGGACGCGGCTTCGGAAAAATCTCTGATCGCGGCCGCGTTGTCGCCGAGTCGTCGGTTAGCGCCGGCGCGATCCCAGAGCCCTCGGGCATAGTCGGCTTCCGCCTGCTCTTTGTTCGGATTGAGGGTACGAAGCCTTAAAACGATCTCGAATGCCCTTTTGCCATACGCTGCTCGCTCCTCGACGCTAAGCTCGGCAACTCCACCGTATTCCGCCAGCAATAGAGCGAGCTGTCGCAGGTCTTCAACATTGTCGGGAGCCACTGCCAGAAGCTTCTGACGGATGTCGATCGACTTATCAAGACTCACTTTTGAGCCAGCAAGGTCACCCAAGTCTCCGCTGCCGGCAGTGATGCCCTGAATCTCCGCCAACTGCCGGTAGCCTTTCGCGAGCTCGCGCAAAAGTTCCGGATCGTCGTCGCTGTCTTTTGAAACCGCATCGAGATAAGAAACCGCTTCTGTAACAAGCTTTGCCTTAGCCTCGGTCGTGCCCGGAAGATTGCGGATCTGCTCGTAATGGTCGAACAAAATCGAGTTTGCAAAGCGGCGGACCTCAGTGAATCGAGTTTCGGCTCGGGAGCGTTCACGGTTGGCTTGGGAATACTGATAGATCGAGAAGCCGAGAGCTGAAGTTAGCAAGGCGGCTGACACGCCGGTGACCGCCACTCCTGCTCGATGCCGCTTTACGAATTTGTTGAGCCGGTAGGTGGCAGTATCCCGCGTTGCCTTGACCGGCAGGCCGTGAAGATAACGTTCGATGTCCTCGAGGAGATCGCGGACCGACTGATAGCGCGAATCGGGTTCGCGGCGGATAGCCTTGAGAACAATATTGTCAAGATCGCCGCGGAGCGCATGAGGATCCGGCACGCTTCGGCGGGTTGCGGGAAAAGTTTCCAACTCGCCGGTGCGATTCGCGGCCTCAGCCTTTGTTGCCTTTGCGTCTTTATCAGCCGGGGTGGTGTCGAAAATCCCGACGACCGAAGGTTTCCTCGGTTCTTTCGTACGTATCGCGTCGGCAAGCGCAGCCGGATTCCGACCGTCTTCCTGAAACGGGCGAACACCGGTCAGCAGTTCATAGAGTACGATGCCGAGGCTATAGACATCGGTTAGAGTTGAGGTCGGGTCCCCACGAAGCTGTTCCGGTGAAGCATATTCCGGCGTGAGTATGCGGAACTGGGTTGCCGTTACTGTTTCATCGCTCGTCTGCCAATCGGGTGAAAGAAGTTTTGCGATGCCAAAATCGAGAAGTTTTGGCTCTCCTTTTTCATCGACGATGATGTTCGACGGCTTGATATCGCGATGAACGACGAGTTTCTGGTGTGCGTACGAGACCGCATCGCAGAGCTTTGCAAAAAGTTCGACTCGAGATCGCGTGTCGAGTGACCGGTCGTCGCAGAACTCGCGCAAGGGTCTCCCGTCAACGTACTCCATAACGAAGTACGGCAGTCCGTCGGCGGTCGATCCGCCATCGAGCATGCGCGCGATATTCGGATGATCCAGGCCGGCGAGTATTTGTCGTTCGGCAAGGAATCTGCGAAGGACCAGATCCGTGCCCATGCCGTCCTTGATCAGTTTCAACGCGACCCGCTGCGTGAATCCATCGCCAACGCGGTCGGCGAGGTAGACGGTTCCCATTCCGCCCGTCCCAATCGGCGAGATTATGTTGTAGCCATCGATCGCCGCGACCTCCGACGATTCCTCGAGGCCGACAGAGCCTTGCTCAACGAGAAACGGTTTCGCAATGAAGTCGCCCGCTTCAGCATCCGCGCGGAGAAGGCGCTCGACGTGCGAACGGACATTGGGGGCGAGTCCCGTGAGGTATTCGGCTGGATCGGCCATCTCGATCGCCGAAGCGTATGCATCCTTGATTTGTTTCCAGAGTATCGGCTCCATGGGTCAACATCGAACTACGCGAGAAACATTTACGCAGGGGCTCAACTCGCCTTCATACGATCGAAGAGCCAAGAGCGAGCGATCGCCCATTCGCGTTTCACCGTCGCCGGCGATACGCCCATCACTTGAGCCGTCTCCTCGATCGTCAGCCCCCCAAAGTAACGCATTTCCACCAACTTTGCCTGATCCGGGTCGAATTCTGCGAGCTCGACGAGGGCCTGGTCCAGGTCGATGAGATGTTGATCAACTTCGACCGAAATGCTCGGAGCCTCGCTGATCGGAACCTTCTCAACGTCCCGCTTGATGGATTTACGGGAACGAGCTGCATCGATTAAGATACGCCTCATCGCCTGCGCGGCGATCGCAAAGAATTGGCCCCGGTTATTCCAGTCGACGGAGCGCTGCTGCGTCAGGCGAAAGTAGGCCTCGTGAACCAGTTCCGTTGTCTGGATGGAAACAGCGTGTTCACGGTTGAGAAAACTGCCCGCCAGACGGCGCAGTTCGTTGTAGACTAGCGGAAGCAATTGGTCCAAAGTGTCGCGATCGTTCCCGTTTTCCCTTAATTCGTTAAGAAGAGTGGTGACTTCAGTCGCCATAATAGTGGAAAGGTGATTTTAACATATTCGACCCAGTCGCGATTCGTCTGAGCCGATCAGCCGTTCCGCATCGCGTAATGGGATGCATCGTTGATGGAGGAGTTCTGAAAATATGAAAACATTCTGCTTCACATTGTTCAGTGTCGTTCTTTTCGCTTCTGCAGTCTCCGCGCAGACCTATAACTCAAGCAGCGGCGGATACAACACGGGCTACGGGACTGTGTACGGCTCGTTTGGCCTCGCTATGGCCACGCAGAATCTTTACAACTCGACGCAAATGCAGATGCAGCGTTCTATGGCTCGCCAGGCGATGATCAATAAATGGGGACTCGCTGCTGTCGAGAAGGCCGAGCGGGAGGCGAAATCCGGAAAGACGTCCTCGGCGCCGGCGGCTAGTGCGTCGCCGAAGATCGAGGTTCCGCCGCCGCCGATCGTTCGAAATCATGGCGTGTTCCGACCAGATCCCACAGTCGATACAGGTAAAGCTTTTGCCGATGCCCTCGGTGACACAGCCGCAGAAAAGGCGATGATCAAATCGATCTTCACGAATACTAAAGCAGCCTACCAACGCGAGACTCTTGCCAAGACCGGTTGGAAAAACAACATTGCGGGGGGCATGACGTTCTTCGCGGTGACCGCGATGACGGTTTATCGAGACGGGGCCGAACCGCCAGACGAGGCGGTCGAGACATTCTATCGGGTGATGAATCAGTCACTGGACGACATGCCTGAGTTCGGTAAAGTTTCGAACAAGGAAAAGCAGGCATACAATAACGTAATGATCGGATTTGCCGGACTGCTTCTCGCTGGATATATGGAAGGGAAGCAGAACAACGATGCGGCGACCCTGAAGCTATATAGCCAGCTTGCCGGCGAACTCATCAAGATGGTGCTGAAGGTCGAGCCGGATCGCTTACAATTGAAGGACGGTTGGATCGTTATTGTTTAGTCTCCCCGTCTGGATTTGTCTTCATGATCTTAAAATCAACTCTTGCACTCTTCGCGACGCTGTTTCTAATCGGCATCGCATCCGCTCAAACCGCTGGCGGAGGGGCCGCAGCCGGCATCGGCCGCACAGTCGAGGCGGCCGGACGATCGGCGGCGGCTCGAGAGCTTCAAAAAAAGATCGGCACAACCCTTGTCCGAGCAGTCGCACGAGAAAAGGCCGCACCGCGTAGAGCCTCCACTGGTGGGCGTCCGCAGTCAGCGAGACCGTCGCCTGTCGCTTCCGTACCGATCGACACCACGGCCGCCTTCTTCAAGCCGGACCCACGTGCTGATTCGATGGCGAAGATCGCTGATGAGCTTGGCTCCAATCCGACCGAACGGCAACAGCTTCGCCAGATATTCACCGCAACTAAACAGGCCTTCGAAAAAGAGGTCGCTGCGAAGGGACGCTCGAACAACCTACCGGCGGCA
>JAQSDP010000003.1 GCA_029945985.1 bacterium
AGATCCTCGGGTATTGGAATGATCGGCCGATATCGATAAAGCGGTTTCTGCAGGTTTTGGATGAATGAGACAGGTGAGCCGGATACGAGAGAAAGCTGCACGCTGTTCCAATCTTCTTCACTCACGTTGTCGACGATCGCCCATCCTTGGAAAAAGGGTTTACCCTCGTCATCCAGCACTACCCGATAGGTCGTTTTCCAAATGGGGGCGGCAACGGTGTAGCTGACGACCATTTCGCGTTGGCCGCTGCCGTTTGAGGTTACGGTGATGGTCTTTGCGTCGCGTCGCCTGGTAGAAGCCGTGGCGTTCGCAAACTCGTTCACGTCGCGTTTCGTTCCGTCATCCAGCAGTTTTACGCTGCGTATATCTGTCAGCTCAAAGGTCGATATTTCACCCGCGTCGGACGCGATCACCAAGGAATGAGTTTGAGTAGCGGGGTGGTCTTTATCTGCGGGAGCGGCACGCTTTTCAACTGTTAGTATCGAACCGATTGCAGCACCTTTTGACGACGCCACAGCCACCTTTGCTCCCTGCAACTGACCTAGCACCTGAGCGAGTCCGCCCGTTCCTTCCGCTCCCGATTCGGCCTCTACCGAAAAGGGAATCTCTGCTGTTCTCGCGGAGGCGGGAGCCGAAGAGTTATAGCTGACGGCTCCGATCTTGCCCTGGTTCAGATCGAGAACCACCATCGACTTCAGGACATCGTCAACCTGCGATTGTTTGAACGACAGGTTCACCTCCGCGTTTCCACTGATCATGCCGCGCCGTTCAATGTATGCCACGCCGTTCGAATACAAGATGACACGACGGATCGGCAGGGAACTGACCGAAGTCGGAGCGAGCGGCTGAGGATTAAGGGTCGATGGCTGATTTCGTACCGCCAGACGTCTCTTTGTGTTGACTTGCGAATACCCGGAAAAAGCGCACACGAATATCCATAGGAGGAATATCACTTGTCTCATTGATTTTGTTTTCCTTTAAGCTATTGTTGGTGCCAGACTTGCCTAATGGATGATTCGAGATTTGGGATTGGTTGCTTGAGGGGAAAGCTATTTTGCCCGCGAAAAACGCGAAAAGACGCTAAAGTAGAAGTCTCCACCTTAGCGTCTCGCGCGAATTCGCGGAATCAAGATGAATCCTAGACTGACGCGTTTGCGGCGGCAACGGCTTTTTCGGCGGCGTCGGTCATGCCTTGGGCGGTGATGATCCCGATGCCGGATTCTGCCAGTACACGGCGGCCTTCTTTGACGTTGGTGCCTTCGAGTCGGGCGATGATCGGGATCGAGACCCCGAGGTTCTTCGCCGCAGCAACGACTCCGTTCGCTACCATATCCGTGCGGACGATCCCGCCGAAGATGTTCACGAGCACGGCTTTTACGTTGGTATCTGACAGCAGGATACGGAATGCCTGTTCGACGCGTTCTTGAGATGCACCGCCTCCGACGTCGAGGAAGTTCGCAGGTTCACCGCCATGGAGCTTGATGATGTCCATCGTCGCCATCGCAAGTCCAGCACCGTTGACCATGCAGCCGATGTTGCCGTCGAGCTTGATGTAGTTGAGGTCAAATTTTGACGCCTCGATCTCGAGCGGTTCTTCCTCGTCAAGGTCGCGAAGATTGGCGTAATCCTTGTGACGGAACATCGCGTTGTCATCAAAGGTTACCTTCGCGTCGAGAGCGATAAGGCGATTGTCTTTCGTCAGCAGGAATGGATTGATCTCTACGAGCGACGCGTCCATCTTCTCGTATGCGTCATACAGCGAAAGCATGAACTTTGCTGCCTGATTGATCAGGTCGTTCGGGATCCCGAGTCCAAACGCGAGCTTACGGGCTTGGAAGGGACGAAGGCCTACTGAAGGGTCAATCGATTCCTTCAGGATCAGTTCAGGCGTCTCTTCGGCCACCTTCTCAATGTCCATGCCACCTGCTGAAGACGCCATGAAGGTGTTGCGACCGGTGACGCGGTCCAGCGTGATGCCAAGATAGAACTCACGATCGATCGGCAGCCCCTCTTCGATGAGAAGCGTCTTGACCTCGCGGCCTTCGGGGCCGGTCTGGTGCGTGATCAGCATCATCCCGAGCATCTCGGACGCGATCTGCTTTGCTTCCTCGGGCGATTTGGCGAGCTTGACGCCGCCGCCCTTGCCGCGTCCACCGGCATGGATCTGGGCCTTTACGACGACAACATCGGTGCCTAATTCCTTCGCCGCTGCATCGGCTTCTTCCGGGGTCCTCACAACAATGCTGCGCGGGACCGGGACGCCATATTCCTTGAGAAGTGCCTTACCTTGATACTCGTGGATCTTCATAATTGGAAACTAAAATCTTATCGGTCAAGGGTTTAAAAAGCAAAAGTGCCGCCCGAAATGAGCGGCACTTCCTAGTTCTTCCTTAACTATCGAATGTAGATCTTCAGCACGAGGAGTTTCCAACTTCCATCGCGTTTAACGTATTCGTAGTTGAACGTAACGGGCAAGGGCTTCGTCGCATATTTGCCTTCGGTTACGAGGATCTCGAGATTCTGCTCGCCGCGCACCCGCGGCGTCGAAGTAAATTCAGGGTCAGTAGCAATTGCCTTTGCCAGGATCGGGAGGACTTGCCGCTTTTTGGCGATGAAAACTTTGAACGAGTCTTGAAGCTGATCCTTGGTGTAGGTGCTTTTAAAGTCCATTGATGCCTTCTCGTACATATTCGAAAAGTCGCCAGAGCTGATCGCGGCGGCGAAATCAGCCGTCGTTTCCTTGATGAGTGCGTTAAGAAGAGCATCGCCGGGAACGCCGTCGCTATCGTCCTTGGTAGAAGAAGTGTTAAACGGATTGTCGCTCGAAGAATTGCTCGAAGAGCTTGCGTTGCCCAGATCGAGGCCCTTAGTGCAATTGCAGCCGAGTGCGATCGAGAGCACGACCGCCAGGGCAATCAGTCCGCTGAGTCGGTTGTCCTTTCCGTTCACTAATTTGTTGAGGATATTCTTCATTTTATTCTCCAGAAATGTGAGGCTTAATCTTTTCGCCAAGGGCCGAGCAGTGCCGACCAGGCGTCTACAGTCTTGCCATACTCTGTCGGGCATCTGACGGCACGTTCCTTAGGCAAATAGCCGCCGGTCACGAGCTTCTCCCATTTAGACGCATCCGAGCCGTAAACCATGCAGAGAGCGTTGTAATATCTTTGCTCGCCGAGCAGATGCTCGTCGGCCATGTTCTTTTTAGAACCCTCTGTCCGTTTTGACTCGATGGCGAACGCATCGGCCGCGGCGAGGATCGCTTTGACGCCATCTTGGCCAAGTTCTTCAAGATTGATGTAGGCAGAGCAGCGGTCGGCGGCATCTTCCTCGTTACCGATTATAGGAAGCTTATACTTATCGATGATCGCGTGGGCGATCTCGTGAAGGAACACGAACCGAACTGCGTCGAACATCTGCGTATACGCTTCTTTCTCGCTGATCCCAGAACTGCGGAACGATCCGTAGAAATGTTCCATTAGCTCATAACACATTGTGACGGAACTGTCGTTCGGGTCGTAATAAGCGTTAACTTCCTTGCAGTCCTTGGTCCGAAGCGTGATGTCCTCCGGTAGACTCAGCGCAGCATTCAGCTGACTTGCAGCCTTCTCCAGAAGCTTCTCGCCCTTGATCTGCTTGTCGATCTCGACATACTTTGGTGTCGAGACTTCCTCGTGTTCTACAAGAAAATCACCGCTATCCGCTTTTTTGCTCGGATCACTCGAAGTCGAGCTGCTCTTGTTAGAGGACGCTCGGGTCGTGTTTGATGCGACCGGCTCGTCCTGCTTTGACGAGCCGGTGTTGCGATCCGAATTACAGAAGCATCCGGCAACAAGGAATAGAGTTCCGAGGGCAAGTAATAGATTTGTTGTGTTTCGATTCATAGGGGAAACGGCCTCTGACGCGACGACCGCGCGAATCTCACTCAATACTAAACGCGTAATGCCGCGTAAAAAGGACGATGCTAACGAGAGAATATTGCAATAAAAAGGGCTGATAAGCGAAAACTTACCAGCCAATTCTAAGGTCAAAGGTCGACAATGTCTATTGCGACCGTTCTACTAGTGAAATAAGCGAGCGGATGGCGACACCAGTTGGGCCCTTGGCCGCATGCGGCTTGGCAGCATCGGCCCATGCAGTGCCGGCGATATCGAGATGAGCCCACTTCGCCTTATCGACAAATTCCTGGATGAACACGGCTCCCATGATGGTGCCGGCCTTGCCGCGCGGCCCAATGTTCTTGATGTCGGCGATGTCCGATTTGATCTGCTTGCTGTATTCCTTGCTGACCGGAAGCTGCCAAAAACCTTCGCCATTTTCCTTTCCGCATTCGATGATCTCGTCCACAAGGCCTTGGTCATTGCCCATTATGCCCGTGTTCTGATCACCCAATGCGACGATAACTGCGCCTGTTAGGGTCGCCATATCGACGATTCGCGTTGCGCCCTGCTTCTCAGCGTAGGCGACGGCATCGGCGAGGATCAGGCGGCCTTCGGCGTCGGTGTTGAGGATCTCGATCGTTTTACCGTTCATTGCGGTCACAACGTCGCTCGGACGCGATGCCTTACCGTCGGGCATATTTTCGACTGCCGCTACAATCCCAAGTACGGGAACGGTCGGCTTGAGCATAGCGATCGCACGCATCGTTCCGATCACGGTTGCGCCGCCGGACATGTCGTACTTCATCGCGTCCATTCCCTCGCCGGGTTTCAGCGAGATACCGCCCGTGTCGAACGTGATTCCTTTCCCTACGAGGGCGAGCATTTCGCCTTTCGCGCCGGAATTCTTCGCCGGCGTATACCGCATCACGATCATCTTCGCGGGCTGTTCGGACCCGATGGAGACGCTCATCAGCGAACCCATGCCCATCTTGATCATTTTCGCTTCGTCGAGAATCTCGCACTTGAGGCCCGTTTCTTTCGCCATGGCCGCAGCACGATTCGCCATCTCGGTCGGAGTGAGCACGTTGGGCGGTTCGTTCGCGAGGTCGCGCGTAAAGTTCATCGAGTCACCGATGATCTCGCCGCGGGTCAATCCTTTTTTAAGATCGGCTGGCTTAGCTCCCTCGACGTGAACTCCGAATGTGGTTACAGTCTGCTTCGAACGGTCAGCTGATTTGTATTTATCAAGTTCAAACGTGCTGCAGATCGCTCCTTGTATTGCTGCTTGAGCGACAGCGGCGGCGTCGAGCGAAGTACGGGGTGACAGAGCAAGGCTCTTGATCTTTTGTTTGCTGAAGGCTCGAAGAGCAGTCCCGGCTGCGATTTCGACGTGGTGAGCCTGAAAGCCGCTCTTTTCTCCGCCGCCGATAAGAAGGAGGCGACTTGCCCTGATCTTGCCTGTCGGAGCGAATCTGACCAGAACCGTCTCGCCCGATTCGCCTTTGAATTCTTCCGAGCCGATGATAGAGCTTAGAAGTCCGCCGGTGACTGAATCGAGCTCCGCTAATCCGCCGGACGTCGCCTGTTCGCCCTTGAAAACGACGACGGCTAGAGCTTCAACATTCGCTTCGCGAAAACTTCCCGTAATTGCGAGAGATTTCATTAAGTTTCCTCAGTTGGTAAATTGGCCTGATTTAATGCACAAAATGCTTATATATCTATAACTTATCTAAGGCGCTCTTTCAACTCTTGGCGGGTTTCCTTTTCGACCGCTTTCTTCATTTCTGTCTCGCGTTTATCGTACAGTTTCTTACCTTTTGCGACCCCGATCTCGAACTTTATCCGCCCGTTCTTCCAATAGATCGACGTGACTACGAGGGTCAGTCCCTTAACGATCGTCTCGCGCTCAAGTTTCTCGATCTCCTTCCTATGGAGAAGGAGTTTGCGGGTCCGTAACGGCTCGTGATTCTGCTTATTTCCATGCGAATAGGGCGAAATGTGTGCATTCAGGAGCCAGACCTCACCATCCTTCACCTGTACATACGAATCCTTGAGCTGGATACGGCCGGCCATTATGCTCTTTACCTCGGTACCGACCAAGACAGCACCAGTCTCATACTTGTCGAGAATGTGATACTCGTGGTAAGCCTGCCGATTATTGAGTATCTCTTTGTCCAGTGCCATAAGGGAGAACGGTAAATCAAACGGGAGGCGAAGTCTAGGAAGTGGCGTCGATAGCACGCCCTCCCGGACCGGTCAACGTAAAAGAGCCACGGAAACATTCGTCCGCGGCTCTGCGCCAAGTTGAAGGCATTTAAGTCTTATTCTGATTTGCCCTTTTCGATCGCCGGTCCGAGTACGTAGGGACGGTGTTGGACGGTGAAGGTCTTTTCGTCCGTCGTGCCGTCGCCATCGACATCGACCTTGACCTCAAGCTTATACCGCTTCCCGGGCTCATGCTTCTTCTCAAGGTCATAAGCAAGGCTATACTGGCTGCGGAGGAGGGCGTTGATCGACTCAAGGTAGGCCGGGATCTCGCTCTCGAAGGTCATCTCGAAATGAAGCCCGCCGGACTCCTTGGCGAACGTGTTCATCTGATTCTTAGCCTGTAAAAACGTCATGCGATCAGGCATCCCAGGCATCGTGCGGCCCGGATCCATATACTGTTCGTACTTCTTATAAAAAAGATTTCCCGTCGAGATGATGTAGATCGGAATGCCGGCCTGCTGTACGAGTTTGCGGGCGTCGCCGTAGTTTATGCGGCTGAACGTGTCGATTCCCGAGGCGACGAGAATCACCGCGCGACGCTTCGATTTGACTGCGACCATTCCAAGATAGTCGGACTTTTCTTCCTTCGAATTGTCGAGCACCACTGAATCGCCGCGGCCGCCGTAAAGCGTGAATTTCAAGGAATCAAAGAGGTTATTCTCTCGGAACGCCGGACGATTTCTCAACAATAGGTTGATCGTTTGATTGATCCGCTGCGGGTCATTCGTGAAGTCAGTGATCGGCGTGGGACGAAGGTCGAACGCTATGACCGAGGCGTAGTCGTCAGGCGGCTTGATGAAACGGGTGAGGAACTGTGCGACAGGGCGGATCGCCTCGTATACCCCTGGCTCGAAATACCCCCCCGCAGCCTGACCGAAAGTCTCGGTCCACTTACTGTACTCGAGCAGAAGCGTAACCGTGATAGGGGCGTCAGGCGTGGTGAAGTTCGACAGCGGTTTCTTTACACCATCCTCGAAGACGTGAAAGTTTTCTTTCTTGAGGCCAGTAATGATCGCGCCCGTTTTTTTGTTCACTACAACTGCGTCAAAGCTGACAATATCCGTATCCACCGAGATCGGATCGTCGACGTAGACGGCATTCTTCTCTTCTTCAAGCCGCTTCTTTTCCTCGGCCTCTTTCTTGAGTTCTTCCTCAGTCTTCGGCACCGGCCGGCTATTCTTTTTGCCATCCCCCGATTTCGTAGGCTCGGGCCGCTGCGGGCGGGACTGTGCAAACACCGGGGCTGCCGTCGCGAATGCGAATGAAAAAACGAGGACCGATGCCAACGTCGACATAGCAGCTTTCATAATGATTTTCCCAGGCAGGGTGTTGAGGTTTAGATTCATATCGTCGCAGTTTGGTTGGCGAGACGCAATGTTATTCGCCCTGCGGATCGATCTCAACCTTGACTTCGAACGCTCCCGTGTTGTCGTTAAGGTTGCCCTCGTTGACGCCCAGGAACAAGGCACCATCGCGAGCGGCAATAAATTCGCGGCTTGCGCCTATGTAGATAAAGTCGTTGTTGTCGTCGCCGATCACGGCTATCAGGGCTCCGGTGGGCACAGCTTTTAGCAGCTTGGCCCCGTCTTCCAGTTCATACAAGCCGCCGGGAGCCGTCTTGTTGCCCTTGCCCAAACTGATCTCACCGGTACCCGTGATCCGAATTCGCTGGCCTTTCTTCACAACCCATCCCGAGTTCGTCCAGCCATTGGAACTGTTGTCCGCAAGAACCCTGACGGAAACCTCTATCGGCTTTACAGAAGATGTTCTCTGGGTCGGAGGTACGGCGGTTTGAGGTCGAGCCTGGGTATTAACAACGGGTGGATCGACGCGAGCCGGTTGACGCTCAGCAGCAGTCGAGGTGTCAGAAACGATCACTCGCGGTGGCGGCTTTTGAACTCCTGCTGATGTTGACGCCGCGGGGCGTGCCGACCCCGGATTGTCGAACGAGACCGATTCAACATCCGTAACTGAGAACGACATCTCGCGGCGGCGTTCGCCTTCGCCGATGACCACGACGAATCGCCCGTCGGTAAAGGTCGTGATACGGCCTTTGATAATGCTGCCGTCCTTCAGCCGAATCGTATCGGCGAAAGCTGAGATCGATACGACTGCGATCATTCCCAGCGAAGCGATTGCCGCTAGAATGGTGCGTGAAAGTGCCATAAATCCTCCCTCTGGGAGAGCGGGTGAAACCAGATGAATAAGCCGCAAAAAAGATGCGATTCGCTGATGATACGTTGCTAGAAAACGGATGATCTCGCTGGAAATACATTATATTATGAAACACGTTGAAAACGTCAGCTTTTGTATAGCCGGCTGCCATTTTGCTGCATGAGGTAAACTTGAATAGTGAACAAGAGCAGCCTCATTACGCTCACGCCTCGCGGGCTTTTCTGCCGTGCCGGCGATTTCTATATCGACCCGTGGAAGCCCGTTAAGCGAGCGGTCGTCACCCATGCCCACGCGGATCACAGCTATCGCGGAAATGAGCAGTATCTCGTTCCCAAAGAAGGCGAATTGATCTCGCGGATCCGGATCGGTGATGAGGCGATCATCGAAACTCTTCCGTATCGAAAAAAGCTCGACATAGCGGGCGTTAAGATATCGTTTCACCCGGCAGGGCACATCCTCGGATCGTCCCAGGTGCGTGTCGAACACAAGGGCGAAGTATGGGTCATTTCCGGGGACTATAAGCTGACACCCGATGCGACCTGTGCCCCGTTCGAGCCGGTGAAGTGTCATCATTTTGTTACCGAGGCGACATTTGGATTGCCGATCTACAGATGGCAGAAAACGGAGAAGACCTTTGAAGAGATCAACGGCTGGTGGCGCCGAAATCAGGAAAAAGGAAAGGCGTCGGTGATCTTCGCCTATTCGCTTGGCAAGGCACAGCGGATAATTAACAGCATCGACCGGTCGATCGGCCCGATATTCACTCACGGTGCGGTCGAGCGTCTTACGAAAGCGTATCGTGTGTCTGGGGTGGACCTGCCGAAGACCACATACGCCGGAGCGGTCGCCAATAAGAAGGAATTCGTCGGGTCACTGATCGTGGCTCCGCCGTCGGCGCAGCAGGCAGTCGGGTGGCTTCGAAGATTCGGCCCGCAATCGACGGGATTCGCTTCAGGCTGGATGGCCGTTCGGGGTGCGAGGCGGCAGCGCGCTGTGGATCGCGGATTCGTCTTATCGGACCACGCGGATTGGCCGGAACTCCTGACTGCGATCGGGGGGGCCGAGGCCGAAACCGTTTACGTTACCCACGGTTTCTCGCCGGAGGTGGTCCGTTGGCTGAATGAGAACGGCCAGTACGCGGTCGAGCTGAAAACCAAATTCGTGGGTGACGATTCGGACGACACTCCGCCCGAGGAAGGCGAGCCGGAGAGTACGGAATGAAAGATTTCGCACAACTCTATGTCGAACTCGATCAAACGAACAAGACCAACGAAAAGATCGATGCGATGCGGTTCTATTTCGAGCGC
>JAQSDP010000004.1 GCA_029945985.1 bacterium
CATCCGGGATCGCCACGGGTGCGATGCTTGCGATCGCCCGCGTAACGGGCGAAACCGCCCCGCTGCTGTTCACCGCTCTTAACAGCCGTTTCTACAATTACTATCTTGACCAGCCGATGTCGTCGCTTACCGTCCAGATCTTCAACTATGCGACGGGACCTTTCGAGGTCGAACACGCAATGGCCTGGGCCGCAACTCTGATACTCGTGGGCACCATATTGGTTATAAATATCTTAGTAAGAGCCGTGACGAAGCGGCGCTTTTAGCCGGTCATTGAAAGATCGATGGAAAATAAGATCCGTGTCTCAAATCTGAATTTTTTCTACGGCAAGGCTCAGGCCTTGTACGACATCTCGCTCGAGGTTCCGGAGCGGCAAGTGGTCGCATGCATCGGGCCGTCAGGGTGCGGTAAATCGACGTTTCTTCGGACTCTGAACCGGATGAATGACACAATTCCGATAGCAAGGGCGGACGGTGAGGTGATCGTCGATGGCGAGAATATATATGCCCCTGGCACCGACGTCGTCGCGCTTCGGCGAAAGGTGGGAATGGTATTTCAGAAATCGAATCCTTTCCCGAAATCGATCTTCGACAATGTCGCTTACGGAATCCGTATCAACGGGATCCAGACGAGCAAGACGGATCTAAATGATCGCGTGGAAAAGGCCCTGCACGACGCGGCCTTGTGGAACGAGGTTAAGGACCGTCTAAACACGTCCGCATTCGGCCTCTCCGGTGGCCAGCAGCAAAGATTGTGCATCGCTCGCGCTCTTGCCGTACAGCCGGAAGTTATCCTCATGGACGAACCGGCTTCGGCTCTCGACCCGATCGCTACGCAAAAGATCGAAGAGCTCGTGGTGGAGCTAAAGCGCGATTACACGATCGTAATCGTGACACACAATATGCAGCAAGCGTCTCGGGTTTCGGACCGCACGGCGTTCTTCATGCTTGGGAAGCTGGTTGAATATGACTCCACGCAGAAGATGTTTCAGAATCCTAACGAGAAACTGACTGAAGATTACATAACCGGTAGATTCGGTTAGGAAGCTCTGTTAAAATGAAGGTTTTTGTGGGTTGTAAGGTTTAAGATGGACCATAGAATAATCGATCAGCAATTGGACGTGCTGCGGGACAAGATCCTCCTGCTAGGCGGCGCGACCGAATCGGCGGTCCAACGGGCAATGCAGTCGCTCGTCGAGCGTGACAGCGTGCTTGCGAAGCAGGTGCTTGAAGAAGACAAGATCATCGACCAGATGGAGCTCGAGATAGATCGGCTGTCGATCGAGATACTTGCTTTGCAGCACCCAGCCGCTCACGATCTGCGTTTCGTTATCTCGGTCGCAAAGATAACGCCTATACTTGAACGCATCGCCGATCATGCTGGCAGCATTGCCGAAGCGGCGCTCGTGATCAATATAGAGCCTCTGGTCAAGAACTATGTCGAATTTCCCATGATGGCCCAGACCGCTGCGGAAATGCTCCGTTCTGCCTTGGATGCTTTTACGAATGAGGATGCTCAACTCTCCCGCGAGATAATAGAGCGCGATAAGGAGATAGATACGAGCTATAAAAAGGTCTTTAACGCCTTGCTCGAAATGATGATCGACAACCCTTCCGCGACGACTGGGGCGGCTCATCTGCTGTTCGTCGCCAAGCATCTCGAACGCATTGGAGACTACGTCAAGGACATCTGCGAGTTGAATGTTTACCTTCGCGAGGCGGCATTCATCAAGCACAGTAGGCTGATTTAACGTTCTAGTAACACCGGTGTAACACCGATCCTTTAGAATTGTTGGCCGCTCATGTTGGACATCGAGCGGCCTTCGGCATTATTCTAGTGCAGTTCCGTCCCACTTCAATCGGAGATACCGCACAAACATGGCTTTCAGCTTTTTGCCGCGTGAAGACGCATACTTCACACTCTTCATCGAAATGGCGGGTAAGATCGAAGAGGCGTCCGCAATCCTCATGGAGATGCTTGATTCGGACGGCTCCGATCATTCCACCTACACAAAGCGTATCAAGGATGTCGAGCATGCGTGCGATACGCTGACCCACGAAATAACGACAAAACTGAACAAGTCCTTCATTACGCCGTTCGACCGTGAGGACATTTATACCCTCGCGGTTGCCCTGGACGATATTTGCGATTACATCGACGCCGGTGCCCGGGCGATCGTCATGTTCGATATCCGCGAATTCAATGACGACGCCAAGGCGTTAGCTCGCACTATTTGTGAACTAGGCACGGCAATAAAAGGAGCCGTCTCGATGCTCAGCAAGCCGAACGGGATCAATTCGCACTTCGTTGAGATACACAGGCTCGAAAACGTGGCGGATGATATCTACTTCCGCGCAATGGGTAAGCTTTTCAAGGACGCGACCGACCCTATCATGGTGATCAAGTGGAAGGAACTTTATGAGATCCTGGAGAACGCGACCGACCGGGCCGAAAGCGTTGCTAACATAATCGAAAGCATAGTACTGAAGCATAACTAGGTATGGACGGACAAAGTGCAGCCTTCAGCCTGGTTGTTCTAATCATCGCAGTCGCGCTCATTTTCGATTACGTCAACGGCTTCCACGATGCCGCAAACTCGATCGCGACGGTAGTCGCCACCCGCGTACTCTCGCCGGGCGTGGCTGTCGCTTGGGCCGCATTCTTCAACTTTATTGCGTTCCTCGTATTCGGCACGGCGGTCGCTAAGACGATCGGTGGCGACCTCATAGACATCGCGAAGATCCCTGGAAACGATCAGTTGTTTGTTTTGCTCGCGGCCGTTGTCGGAGCAACCATATGGAACCTGATCACTTGGTACCTTGGGCTTCCCACCTCCAGCTCGCACGCCCTGGTCGGAGCTTACGCGGGCTCCGCCCTTTGCTCATACGTTTGGCACTTCGGATTTTACGGCGCCGAGACTGTCCTCAAGGCAGCCGGTTGGATCAAGACGCTTAGCTTCATTGTTCTTTCGCCGCTTATCGGAATGACGTTGGGCTTTATTCTGATGGTCGCGGTTTACTGGATTTTTCATAAGGTCTCGGTCAACAAGGTCGACCGCGGGTTCCGTGTCGGTCAGCTGTTCTCGGCGGGCGCTTATTCGCTCGGCCACGGCGGGAATGACGCCCAGAAGACGATGGGAATAATCACCATCGTTCTCGTTGCCGGCGGATACCTACAGATGGAAGCCGGCGGGAAGTTACCCGATGTGCCCTTGTGGGTAGTACTTTCCGCTCACGCCGCTATCGGACTGGGCACGCTCTCTGGTGGCTGGCGGATCGTGAAAACGATGGGAACGAAGATCGTGAAGCTGCAGCCTGTGGGCGGATTCTGTGCTGAAACTGCTGGAGCGTTGACGCTTTTTGGCGCTACGGCTGCCGGAATTCCGGTTTCCACCACTCACACCATCACCGGCTCCATCGTCGGCGTAGGATCTGCTAAACGGTTTTCCGCGGTAAAGTGGGGAGTCGCCGGCCGCATAGTATGGGCGTGGGTTCTGACGATCCCAATGGCCGCTCTGATCGCCGCCTTCGCATACGGCATCGTCTTGCTCCTCGAAAAGCTGACAGGCAGGATCTGATGTTAGATCCAGCGGTCTACTCGCTCAATAATCCGTCAAGATCTATCGGTCGCCTTTGCATTCCGTATCCTCGAATACAATTCCTTTCCATCCGGGTTGGTAAGTTAACATCCTGTTCTAGCGTGCTCTCCGAACGATAAGAGGACAATATCGATGTCGAAGTTATTTATCGTGTGGCTTTTGGCGGCCGCTTTGTGCAACGCAGGCAGCATGGCCGTTTCTCAAAAGGAACAATATTGTAAACTTGTCGGCACCTACCGCGTCAACGTGGCCGAGAGTGACAAGTTGTACTCAGTTGTTAAAGAGGCGACCAGCACGGTTCCTTTCGGAGACCAGCAGCAGTTCTTCATGGATCTATCAACGCGTCTCACTCCGCCCGACCTTTTGGGGATAGATTGTAAAGGCCAACAGGTCAGCATCGGCTCATCTCGGGGCGCGAGAGTTACATACATCGCGGACGGCCGAACCAAACGTGAGCGCGGCGCGAGCGGCAATTTCGTGGATGCTCGAGTGGAGATGAAAAGTGATACGCTGACATTCATCTCCAACGGTGCTGCGGACGATAGTGTCAACGTATCTTTTCAATCACTTGCCGGCGGAACTCGGCTTGCGGTCACTCGTAGGATCTATGCTTCGCAACTACCCGAGCCGATAATTATCCGAACTATTTACGACCGCATCTCAGCAGGTGTTGATTGGAATGACTTTGATGATCAGACCGTCGCGAAGAGGAAAGTGGATGACACCCAACTACTATCTCGAGAAAAAGGTAAAAGGCCGACAGTCGCGACCAGCGAAGAAAGGTTTGCCGAGCTTCGATCGGCTCTTGGCAGTTGGATAGACGCGACAAATCGGCGCGACATTGCGCAGCAGATGCGTTTCTACGCGCCCGTGCTGACGGCCTATTATCTAACCAGAAATACAAGTCAGAGTGCCGTGCTCGCGGAGAAACGACGCGTATTTGGAAGGGCCAGAACGGTTGACATCCGAGCCAGCGAACCTGAGATCATCTTTCAGAATAATAGAGAGATCGCGAAGTTGTCGATCAGACGCGTACAAAGAGCGGTGTCGTGGTTCAAGAACTGCGCTGGCGACGAACGGACGGCGAATGGCGAATAATCAGCGAGCGAGACATTCGCGTTATCCGAAGACTCGGCGCGCGCCTGTAGGGCACACGATCTTCTGGGGACTCAGATCGTGATGGAGAGCGGCGACATTCTCGGCGAGATAGCAGATGTTTTTGTCACGCTGAAACCCCCGCCAGCCGTTCTTTATGAGGTGCGCCGATCGCTGCTCGACCGTTTCCTCGGACGGACTTTCTTTATACCAGCCTCGGTCGGAAACGTACTCTCGGCCGATGCCAAACGGCTGCTAGTACCGGATATAACCGTTGAAATCGCGACCGATGAAATACCCGAGCTATCAGGGATTTCATTAGACGTGCGGAGCTTCCGAGAATCTCAGGATTCGAGAGCGGCAGTCAAGGAGGTCCAGCCAACGAATCTTCCCGACGCCGATGGAGCTGCTAGTGTCCTCCGGGCAGTCTATACCGAGGACGAGACTGTTATTGTCCGAGACGATGGGGACGAAACCGTATTGCGGCAACGGCCCTCAATTGATGAAAATTGAAGGCCGGCCCAACTCACCTTTCCGCGAGTTTAACCGCCGATACCGTAAATGTACGGCGCTATGACCAGCGAAACGATGGACATCAGCTTGATGAGAATGTTCATAGACGGGCCCGACGTGTCCTTGAACGGATCGCCGACTGTGTCGCCGGTAACCGAAGCCTTGTGCGGTTCCGACTTCTTGTAGTACATTTCGCCGTTGATCTCGACTCCTTTCTCGAACGACTTCTTGGCGTTGTCCCAAGCGCCACCGGCGTTGTTTTGGAAGATTCCCATCAACACACCGGACACGGTGACACCCGCGAGCAGTCCACCCAACACTTCAGGACCGAACGCGAAACCTACGATCACCGGAGTGATCAGTGCAATCGCTCCCGGCAGCATCATTTCGCGGATCGATGCCTTGGTCGAGATCGCAACGCATTTTTCATATTCCGGCTTCGCCTTATATTCCATGATTCCCGGAATGTCGCGGAATTGCCGACGAACTTCCTGAACCATATCCATCGCAGCTTTACCGACTGCCTGGATGCAAAGTGCCGAAAAGATGAACGGGATCATTCCGCCGACGAATAGTCCCGCGAGTACGTTCGCCTTGTATATGTCAATGCGATCGATTCCTGCCATTCCTACGAATGCCGCAAACAATGCTAGGGATGTTAGGGCTGCCGATGCGATGGCAAAGCCCTTGCCGGTGGCGGCGGTGGTGTTGCCGACGGCGTCGAGGTTGTCGGTGCGCTCGCGGACTTCCGGTGGTAGTTGGGCCATCTCGGCGATACCGCCTGCGTTGTCGGCGATGGGTCCAAAGGCGTCAATCGCTAATTGCATCGCCGTCGTTGACATCATCCCAGCCGCTGCTATTGCGACACCGTAAAGCCCAGCAAAATAATAACTTGCGACGATTCCGGCGGCGAGGGTGAGGACGGGGATCACCGTGGACTTCATACCTACTGAGAGGCCGCCGATGATGTTGGTGGCGTGGCCGGTGATCGACTGCTGGATGATCGAGTTGACCGGTTTCTTGCCCATCGCCGTGTAGTATTCGGTCGCGGCGGACATGATCGCTCCGACGATCGTTCCCACGACGATCGCGAAGAACACGTCATTTTTGGTAAACGGAACCGACCGGAGCGTCAGCGTTCCATCAGGCAGCAGCCATTGAACTACGAAGTAAGACGCGACGACCGTAAGGATCATCGACGACCAGTTTCCTAGGTTCAGAGCGTTTTGGACGCTGGCTTTCTCGTCGCTGATCCGTACGAACAGGGTGCCGATTATGGAGAATATGAGCCCGAGCCCGCAGATAACCATCGGCAAAAGGATCGGTGACAAGCCGCCGAAGTTATCAGTTACCCTGATCTCCTGGCCGAGCACCATCGTCGCGAGGATCGTGGCAACGTAGGATCCGAAAAGATCGGCTCCCATCCCGGCTACGTCGCCGACGTTATCGCCAACGTTATCGGCGATCGTCGCGGGGTTGCGGACGTCGTCTTCGGGAATTCCGGCCTCGACCTTACCTACGAGGTCCGCGCCCACGTCAGCAGCCTTCGTATAGATACCGCCGCCTACGCGAGAGAATAGTGCGATCGACTCGGCTCCTAGCGAGAATCCTGTCAGGACCTCGATCGCTGTTCGGACCTGGTTGGCACCTAGGTCTGCAAACATGGCAAGGAACGCAATGAACAATCCACCGAGACCGAGCACCGCGAGCCCCGCGACGCCCAATCCCATGACCGTGCCGCCCGTGAACGACACCTTCAACGCCTGTTTGAGGCTCGTTCGAGCCGCCTGCGTCGTACGGACGTTGGCCTTAGTCGCGACCTTCATGCCGATGTATCCGGCGGTCGCTGAGAACACCGCTCCGACTATGAAAGCGACTGCAATGATCCAGTGCGAGTGGATCTGTCGGCCGCCGATATCGTGGATCGTGCCTAGATATGCCAGCAACAAGGCCGTTATTGCAACGAAAATGCTGAGCACTCTCCATTCGGCCTTCAGGAACGCCATTGCTCCGTCGGAGATGTATCCGGCGAGCTCTTGCATCTTCGCGTCCCCCGCATCCTGCTTGGTCACCCATGCCGATTTCCAGGCCATTACCGCCAGCCCGACCAAGCCCAACGCGGGCACAAGGTAGATCACGTAACTGTTCATATTCTCTTGTTAAAATTCGCCGCCCGGAAAATTCGGCTCCGGGCACACGTATAGTTAAATATCAGTGCGATATCAAAACTACCGATTATCCGGCAATAGGAACCAATTATCAACCGGGCGCGGACGCGCTTTCCAGTAGGTGCCGTTGCTCGAGGCAGGTCGGTGCAAACGCACACGCGTCTAAGCTGCCGTCCTGCGTCGTTGCAAGTTCTTGCGATCATTGGATTTAACACCAAATCGCGATGGGGTCGGCGAGGCGGAACACTTGAAAGTGAGTAAATATGGGGCCTTCGGAGCAATCTCAGACCAGAAACAGGGTGTTGCAAAAACGCAGAATGCAAAAGGACGCTTTCGAAAATGTTCGTTCTTGACCAAAGTGCCCATCGGACCCATGGCCGCGGTTGCGGATGCGATGGAGGCGAAAGTGTTGGGTGGAACTTTGGCGTCTGGCGGGTGTCCGGCTGCGGAAGCCCGCGCGTGAGCGAGGGCGTAACTTTCGAGTTGAGCGTTAGGCCCTTGCTAACGCGCGGGCTTCTGCACTAAGACACGTGGATCAAAGGGTTGACTTCGTGCAACAAAATGTGCTATTTCTGCAACAGTCGTGCTTATACGGCACGCAAATAATTATGCACACGATAGACAGACAGTGCGAAAAATTCATGGGCGGGCCTACGGTTCCTTATAAGGAGCGGGTTCACGTTACGCTCGACGCCGGGGGAAGGATCTTCTTGAATCAGAAGGCGCACAAGATGATGGGCAGGCCGCTTGGGGTGTATCTCTACTACAACCGGCCAAAGGATATGATCATCCTCGAAAAGACCGATGCGCTGTCGTCCGGCAATGCGTTTGTTTTCAAGGACGGCGGATACTCTGCGAAGATGCTCTACGCAACGCCATTCCTCAAACACTTCAACATCCGCGTCCAGGGCACCGTAAAATTCCTCGAACCCACCACCGACGCTCTCGGCAACCTCTACCTAAAACTCTCCGAAACCATCAACGTCTCGAAAGGTAAGCGGTTGAGGAAGAGAAAGGAAAAAGACTAGGTTATGATCGGAATACTGATCTTGGTCAAGTCGAACAACGGTTTGCCCGCCTCCTTGAGGGTTTGCTCTTCCTTTTCTCGGCTCTTGAGGCTTCGCACGGACATAGAGTTATACACCAGAGTGATAGATAGTTGACAGGTTCCACCACGACGGCGGCATAGCCGCAGAGTTTTGAATGGGTAGGACGGAAAAGCTAAGCTTTTCCGTAAATAGAGCGGCGTAGCCGTCCTACGCTGCAAGGATCTGAGGACAGAAATGATAGACATCACCGTAAAGTCGAGTATTCGGGAAGAGATGCTGGACATTACTTCGGAAGTAGCCGAGGTGTTGCCGGCGGGTGATGGGGTTTGTGTTTTGTTTGTGCAGCATACGACGTGTGGACTGACGGTGAATGAGAACGCGGATCCGGATGTGCAGTCGGATATGCTGGGATTTCTGCGACGGCTGATCCCGCAGTATGAGCCGAACTTCAAACATTTCGAACACAACTCGGACGCGCACATCAAGGCTTCGCTGATGGGCTCGAGCGTGACGGTGCCGTTTGAGAATGGGAAGCTGTGTTTGGGACGTTGGCAGGGGATATATCTTTGCGAGTTCGACGGGCCGCGGGAGCGGATTATTTTGGTGAAGATCTTATGACGATCATGTTGAAATGGACGCTTGCGCTGTTCCTCTTGCTAGTTTCGGCCCTCGCGGCTTATGCGCAAACCGAGCATGATGTCCTTGCGTCAATTGCCAAGTCCCACATCGAGGCGAACGTACCTGATCGCCAACACTTCGAAGAATATCTCAAGCGTGATCTGGCTGCGTACTTCAAGAAGCAAAGCGGGAAGGATGTCACCGTAGAGTATGAGCTTCTAAGGGATGGACCAACACAAGCAGGAATCGCTTTCCCAAAGTTCTACGCATGGGTAACAATTCGTGAGAAACAGACCGTGATCGATCAAGGCGCTGTCAGATTAGCTGCGATCCAAAAGGAGAAATTTGACGTAACCCATTTTCTCAAACGATCCGAGGAACTACAGACACAAGATGCCGCGAGCAAAATTTTCCCAGCCGATGTTGTCAAAAAGATCGATGCCAAGATAGGCAAGGTAAAGAAGTCAGAAGGTTAGATGTCAACACCAGGATATTCGGGGACGCCGCTGGCGAAG
>JAQSDP010000005.1 GCA_029945985.1 bacterium
TGCCGTTCTTGCCCCGACCGACCCGGTCCTGGCAAGCACTGTATCGGTCGGCGGCGCCGCCGATCAAGACCGGATGCGATATGGCCTATCCGGCGAGGCGGGCTTCAATGATGGTGCGGCGTTTCCATTCGTCGTATTCGCGCTGATGTGGATGCAAGTGGGGCCGCCGGCGGAATGGTTCCTCGGATGGGGGCTCAGATACCTGGTCTGGGCGGTTCCGGCGGGCCTTGCCATAGGGTTAATACTCGGCAAGGGATTGGGGCGAGTTTCGATCTGGCTCCGCAGCCGACACGCCGACACTGAGGCTCCTAACGACTTTCTCGCTCTTGCACTGATCGGTCTCGTGTATGTAGCAGCCGAGTCGGTCGGCGCGTGGGGATTCTTGTCCGTGTTCGCCGCCGGGCTTGGATTCAGACGAGCAGAGATCCAGGTGACAGAAGAGAACCCGCATCCGGATGCGGATATGAATGGCGAGTCGAGAGGTAAAGACGCAGCCGTCCATCCTCCTGCCGAAGACCTCCTTCATGGAAAGATCGAGGACGAAGATATGCGTCACCCGGCGACAGCGAGCGGCGTGGTCGTTTCCGAGATCATCTCGTTCGGCCACACCGCAGAGCGCCTGCTAGAGGTGATGATGGTCGTGCTCGTCGGAGTGTGCGTCGGTGTCTATTGGGATTGGCGAGCGATCCCGCTCGCGCTTGCGTTGTTCTTCGTTTTGCGGCCGCTCGCGGTCTACCTTTGCCTTATCCGCACGCCGACCGGCCGCTACCAGAGATCGATGATGGCTTGGTTCGGCATCCGCGGCATCGGCAGCCTCTATTACCTTGCTTACTCACTTAGCCACGGTCTCAAAGACAATGCGGCCGATCTCGTCGGGCTGACATTTTCCATCGTCGCGCTCAGCATAGTCGTACACGGCATCTCAGGCCAACCGCTGCTGAACCTTTACGAAAGGCGGCTAGAGAAAAGCAAGGGATAGAGTTCTTTAAGATTCAGGAAAGTCGATCTGTAAATGTCATCAACACCTAGAGAAGAATTCATCTCATCGATCAAAACACATCAGGCGGCGTTCGGCCTTGATCTCGGGGCAAGCGTCATCGAAGGCCTCGCCGATCATTTCGACCTCGTGACCGAACACAATCCGCTGCTCCACCTCACGGGGCCTTCGACGCCCGAGGAATTCGCGATCCGCCACGTGCTCGAATCGCTGACACTGCTAGAGTTTCTCCCCGAACGATCACGTCTTGTGGACATCGGCAGCGGGGCCGGGTTTCCGCCGATCCCGTGCCTGATCGTGCGCGGCGATCTGAAAACGCATCTCATCGAATCCAAAGAAAAAAAAGCAAGCTTCCTTAGAACCGCTATCGAAAGATTAGGACTCGTCGAGCGCGCGACCGTCATCAAGAACCAATTCTCGGAAACTCCGCGGCCCAACATTACGCATGTGACCTGCCGCGCACTTGATCGCTTCACCCAGCATTTGCCAAAGCTAGCTAAATGGTCGGGAAACAAAACGATGCTTTTTTTCGGCGGCCCTTCACTTCGCGATGTGATCAAACTGCAGAAGCTAACTTTCGAAGAGCGTCTGATACCGATGTCGGAGCAGAGATATTTGTTCGTTGTTAATAGGTCTAGCTAGATCATCTTGCCAGCCGAGTCTCAAGATTGTATTCACGCAGTCTACGATAGAGAGTTGACGGCGAGATGCCGAGCAGTTCGGCGGTCTTGCCGCGGTGCCAGCCGGTCTTTTCGAGAGCGCCAAGTATCTGCTGTCGCTCGGAGTCGCGCAGGTTTGTCGGCGACACATTCTGAAACGTTGTTGGGTGGCTTTGCGGTACACCGTTGTAGCTGACGGAAACCTGCGGGCGTTCGGTTCGGTAGACGACTTCGGGAGGCAACTCCTTTGTCGTTATCCGTCCGTTGTCGGAAAGCAGCACGGCGCGTTCCAAACAGTTGCGAAGCTGACGAACATTCCCCGTCCACGAAAATCCCCGAAGTGCTTCGAGCACCTGGGTCGAGAGTTGCAGTGTGGAGCCATTCCCGAATTTCTGCAGCAGGTGACGAGCAAGCGGCTCGATGTCTTCGCGGCGTTCCCTAAGAGGGGAGATGCCGATCTCGAAACTGTTAATTCGGTACAAGAGATCTGCGCGGAACACGCCGTCGTAGACGGCCCGCTCGGTGTCACGGTTGGTCGCGGCGATCAGGCGAACGTCCACATCCACCTTCTTGACACCACCGACACGAAAGAAGCTCCGAGTCTCGAGTGCCCGCAGCAGTTTCGACTGAAGCTGCGACGGCATCTCCATCACTTCGTCCAGGAATAGTGTTCCGCCGTCAGCAAGTTCAAAGAGTCCGAGCTTGCGAGTCCTAGCGCCCGAGAATGCGCCCGCCTCGTGGCCAAAGAGTTCCGATTCCAGAAGCGTATCCTGCAACGCAGCACAGTTGAGATCGATGAACGGCTTGTCCCGACGCGGACTCAGCCGGTGGATCGCCTGTGCCACGAGTTCCTTGCCGGTACCTGATTCCCCGGTGATAAGAACCGACGTCTCTGAGGGAGCCACGCGTCGAACCAGCCGAAGAACTTCCTTCATCTGCGCCGATTCTGCGATGATCTCCGGAAGAGCGCCATTCACGCGTTCGATCTGTGCGCGCAGCCGCTGGTTATCTACGCGCAGCCGATATTTCTCAGCCGCAGCAGTAACTAGCGCCGAA
The DNA here is from genome assembly GCA_029945985.1 of bacterium. Taxonomy (GTDB): domain Bacteria; phylum Acidobacteriota; class Blastocatellia; order Pyrinomonadales; family Pyrinomonadaceae; genus OLB17. Next base: position 2,713 of record JAQSDP010000005.1, read on the forward strand.
AGCTCCGCGATCCGATATGGCTTGGTCAGGTAGTCATACGCGCCGAGCTTCATTGCTTCGATCGCCGTCTCCACCGTGCCTTGCCCTGTGAGCATGATCACCTCGGGCGGATTCGGGCTGCGCTCCCGCATCCGGCGCAGCAGGTCCATGCCGTCGAGCCGCGGCATATTGATGTCGCAAAGAAGAACGTCGAAATCCTCTGACTCGAGTTGCGCCCAAGCCTCTTCTCCGTCCTCTGCCGTTCCGACCGAGTGGCCTTGTCGTGAGAGTTCTTTTTGAACGACGAGACGAAGATTTTTTTCGTCATCGACTACGAGTAGTTTTGCCATAGGTAATTGGGAGAAGTAGCGTTGTTTTGTCCGACGGATGGAGCCTTGGGATCAGCTCGCGTCCGAAACGGGCAGGAGAATTGTGAACGTCGTGCCCTTGCTAACGCTCGAACGGACGCTTAATCGGCCCGCGTGATCAGTGATTATGCCGTAGCAGACGGCGAGTCCAAGGCCTGTTCCCTTCCCGACTTCTTTCGTCGTAAAGAAAGGCTCGAATATCTTGGATAGGTCCTCGGCGGGAATGCCGAAACCCGTATCCTTGATCTCGATCGCGATGCTTTTGTGCTGCGCGGCCGTCCGGAGTGTGAGGGTTCCACCGTTCGGCATCGCGTCGATCGCGTTAGTGGCTAGGGCAATGACGGCCTGCTGGATCTGGCCGCTATCGGCATTCACCTCCGGCAGATCGTCGGCAAGTTCGAGCACGATGCCGACCCGCTCACCGCGTTTCTGGTGAGAGATGAGATTCGCCGAAGATCGAAGGATCTCGTTAACATCGATGGGGTGTCTGTCCCCGGTCCGGCTGCGGCTGAAATCAAGCAAGCCGGTCGTGATCGATTTGCACCGGAACGCCTCGCTCTTGATGAGTCCGAGATATTCGTCCAGGTCTTCTTTTCCTTCGACGCCGTCGAAGGCACCTTCGCCAGCCCTCTGTTCCAAGGCTTCAGCGCATGCCGAGATGGTCGCCAGAGGATTGTTGATCTCATGGACGACCCCAGCCGCAAGTCGCCCGACTGCTGCGAGCTTGTCAGCCCGCGAGACGGCGTGGACCGCTTCGACCCGCATCGTGACGTCTTCGCCGACAGTGATGACGTGTGTGACCTCGCCCGTCGTCGTATCTTTCATCGGCACCTTGCTCACCATCCAATGTTTGGTAGAGCCGTCCTCAGCGGTCGTCTGCTGTTCAATGCGCTCGATCCGGCCCGTGCGGAAGGCCCGTTCAAATTCCTTTTTGACTCGTCCCTCGGGATATCGTGCGAGTACCTCGAACACATTCCGACCGATAGCCGAATCGCGCGGAATTCCTTGCAGCCCGATCTCGCGATGGCGATTCCATGTGACGATCCGAAACTCACGATCCACGACGTAGAGTGAGACGGGCAGCGCGTCGAGGACTGCTTCGGTAAACTTGCGGTGCTCTTCCTTGGCCTGCGTCACAGAATTGTTAATCGCGGCTTCATAGTGTGCTGAAAGGTTCACACTCATTGCGGCCATCTGCGTTGCTGCGTCGATCAGACTGCCGCGAGAATCGGTGAACGAATCCCTGGTTAAAAAACCGACAATGATGGCACCCTTGATCTCGCCGTTGATGTGCAGCGGTGAAATGTATTCGGCGCTGTGGATACTTCCGGTAAGAAGAAAATTATCCCTGACCTCTTCAAGATATCCGACCTGCGGAGGAAGGAGGTCGATCCATTTTTCGAATCGGGCCCTGTCAATAAACTCGGACACGATCTCCCCCTTCGAGTCGAAAGCACAGCTCACGACTCCGATATTCTCGAGCTCGGCCACAAACGCACACAGCTCCGCCCCGACACCGTTCTGGATCGCATCCGCCACGCGGCAGGCGACCTTTTTCGGGTGTACCATAAAGAGGAGACTTCGCCCGAGATCCGAAATAAATCTCAGATCTGAACCCGCGTTCACCGCATCTAACGGGACACGCAAAGGCCTGATTTGTGGTTTCACTACAGAGGGGATCGACATTGGAACTTGGCGAACCTGCTTAAAAGTTAGTTCTGTGAGCGGGTAAAGAAGGTGGTGAGGCTTGGGGACAGTACAAGCAGAAGGAAGCTCCCGAACTTCCACAGTGATTAAAACGTATTTTACATTGTTTGTCAATCAAATTTGCCTTCCCATGTGAAGATGAAAAGGCTTGACGAATGCGAGTTGAGACAGCAAGATAGGCTCTATAAGGCTTTGTTTCTGATGCGTTTAGGAGGATTATCGGTCGGTGTTCTGGTGACGCTGCTCTGGCTAGCAGTTGGCTTGGTCGATGCCCAGGTGGTCGTCGACAGGACTATTGCGACGGTGAGCGACGGCGTTCGCACGGAACTTATCACTCGATCGGACCTTTTGTGGCAATTAGCGCTTCAGCCCGGAACACCGCTCAACCCGCCCCTCGAAGAAGACCTGCGTCAGGCACTGCAGACACAGATAAATCAACGGATATTTGCACTTGAGGCGCAGCGGCTGCCCCGGGCCGCTCCTTCTGACGAGGAGATAGCAGCTAAGATCACCGATATTCTGAAATTTTTCCCGTCAACAGCGGAGTTTGAAACCCGGTTGAAAACTGTCGGTTTCTCGTCAGTTAAAGACGACAATTTCGAGAACATCATCGGCCAGCGCGTCGCGATCGAGAAGTATCTCGATTTCCGCTTCCGGTCGTTTGTCGTCGTGACGGCAGAAGACGAGGCGGCGTATTACCGCGATAAGTGGGTGCCCGAATTTCGCCGGATCAATCCTACAGTGATCATCCCGACGCTCGAACAAACTCAGCCCAAAGTGAACGCCGCCGTCGTCGAGGAACGCGTCGCCGCCGCTATCGAGACGTTCATCGAAGAGGCGAAACGCCGGGTGCAAATAGTCATTATCGCGGAGCCTACCGGATCAGCTTGACGCTCATCAACGCATTTTCTATTATTTGAGATTCCACGCCGGAGTGGCGAAATTGGTATACGCACCAGACTCAAAATCTGGCGGGAGCAATCCCATGTCGGTTCGAGTCCGACCTCCGGCACCATTCCAACCTCGATTCTAGCGGATCAAAGGCGCGATAATCGACACTAGCGCGATTATCACTATCGCGCCGACGATGTCGAGCAAGATCCCGTATCTCACCATCTTCATCAGCGGAATGTAGCCTGAGCCGTAGACGATAGCGTTGCAGGGCGTGGAGACCGGGAGCATAAAGCCCAGGCTGGATGCCATTGTCGCGCCGATCGCCGGGACGAAGGGATCGATGCCCTGTGCTTGTGCGATCGCGATGACGACGGGCACGACCATATTTGCGGAGGCGGTGTTTGAGGTGGTTTCGCTCAGCAGGATCGCTACGATCACGGATGCGACCAATAATCCGAATTCGCCGCTCAACGGCAGAAGCGTCGTTAGATTTTTCCCTATGCTTTCCGCGAGCCCGGTCTGAAACGAGAGAACGCCGAGCGCGAATCCGCCGCCATAGAGCAGCACAACTCCCCAATCGATCTTCTGTGCCTCCGCCCACGTTATCGCCTTCTCGCCCTTAGCATTACCGGGTAAGAAGAATAGAAGCATTGCACCGGTTAGGGCGCCCACGGCTTCCGGCATACGGGTCGAGATCGTTTTATAGATCGGGCTTGAATCACCGGCGACGAGGGCGACGACGCCCGAGAATACCCATAAGAAAACCGCGAGGGCGAATGCGATCACGGTCGACTTCTGCCCGCGAGTCCACCGGCCGAGTTCGGCACGTTCGCGGGCGATCATCTCCGCGCTTCCCGGTATCTCCTTAACGCCGGCGGGAGCGAGATAATTGAGGTAAACGAAAAGGAAAATGTAGAGCACGACAACGACCGGAACCCCGATAAGCATCCATTCAAAGAATGGGATCTCGGCGCCCAAAAGATTCCTGATGAAACCTAGCCCGATCACATTCGGCGGAGTCCCGATCGGCGTAGCAAGGCCGCCAATAGACGCTGCAAACGACGTGATGAGCATCAATGCCGTCGCATAATTCCGATTTATCTTGATCCCTGTCTGCTTCTCGTGCTTGAAAAGGAAATGAATGATCGACAGGCCGATCGCGAACATCATTGCGGTCGTCGCCGTGTTCGATATCCATCCTGAGATAAAGGCAGTGACAGCGCCAAAGGCAAACAAAATCCTCGATGGCTTCGCCCCGATCCACTTGAGCGAAAGAACGCCGTAGGCGAATCGCTTGTCCAGGTCGTGAAGGAAGATCGCCCGGGCGAGTATGAAGGAGCCGATGAACAGAAATATCAGCGGGTCGGCAAACGGAGCCAGCACCGACTTTGCATCCGCGACCTGTAGGAATATGCAGAGAGCTGCCCCGATCAACGCCGTCACGGGCATCGGCAGCGATTCGCATATCCAGAAGACAACGACCGCCGCAATGATCGCGGCCAAGCTGTGAGCTTCCGGCTTCAACGACGGCATCGGCACCAGCCAGATCACTAGAAATACGAGCGGTGCCAGAAAAAAGCCGGCACGGTTTCGCCAGACGTCAAACTTGGTCTTGCCGCCCGCTTCCAACTCGAGATCCATATCCTCAATACTCATCGCGTGAAGGAACTCTAGCCTGAAAGTCGTGAAAGTCTCAACGCGAGCCTAAAAAAAAAGTTGTGGAACATGAGCATGAGTTGTGCGACAATCACATCACTGGGGGTGATATGTTTATGCATAATTACTTTGGAGAAAGAACTAAATAACCGAGTCCTTACGGATTCAAATGGAAAACAGCGTATCCGTTACCGGATACGCTGTTTTATTTTAAGACCTGCGACTATCGCCGTCTGAAATTTAGCGACTGTCCGGTCGAACGATTGTAGGTGCGGAAACCGTTTCGGTCCTGGGTAACGGTCGAGACACCGCCGTTCTGATCATAGATGCTTCCGAAGTAGTAACGGCCATAATATGTCTGGCCGTCGACATAGCTTGTAACACGGCCATTACGGTCGACCGTCATTCGGATGTTGTTGCCTGACGAGAACGTGCCGATAGCCCAACTTGGCGGAGCGCTCGTCGGCCCGTCCCAATCGCCGCCGCCGCCGCCGCCGCCGCCGCCCCAGTTGCGGGTGAAGTCAATGGTCTGGCCAGTGCTGCGGTTATATGTGCGGATCCCGTTGCCAGATCTTTGCACGGTGGAAAAAGCACCGTCGCCATCTGATCGGATACCTCCGCCGGTCCACCGTCCGTAGTATATCTGACCGCTAATGTTCGATTGAACTTGCCCGTTAGAGGCGATCGTCAAGACGACGGACGGATATGCCGAGCGGAATGTTCCGACCGCCCAACTCGGAGGCCGGGTTGTTCCGCCACCGCCACCACCACCGCCGGGCCAACCGCCGCCGCCGCCGCGCAGCCGCCGCATCGAAGAGATCCGATTGTCCCAGTCGTTTCTTCCGAGATCGCTTTCCTCACCTGAGATGTTGATGCACTGTCCGCGATAGTTTGCCTGGTCGCAGACTTGCCATTGCTCGCCATCACCGACGCGAACGCTCGATATTTTGTTTCTGAATTTCGAGGGAAGATTCGAAACGTTGCTCTGGTAGGTAACGGTATCGCCCCGGAAATTGCGGTCTTCGAAGACCGTGATCCCCGGCCCGCCGCCCATCATCCTCCCGTCCTGGCCGCTAACTTCTGTTGAAAGTGCGGCGGCGAACGCGACCAACGCTATAGAACTCAGTAATCCAAGCTGCAGTACTCGCATAAGATCTCCTCTTGTTTATTCTATTAACCCTGAAAACCGCCCGAAGGTGCGAGAACAAAACCTAGAGTGTAAGGCACACTCCGATTTGGGATTCCCTCCTTGATCTCAATCGCTCAGGCGCCACGTCTATCTCTAACTGCCGGTCACCACCGGACCTCACTTTCGGGGCGCTTCTTGCGATTGATGTAGGTCCGACACGTTGGGCCGTGACACGTCAAATTTCTTAAGTTGGTGTCGCTCCAAGTATAATGTAAACAACGTTTGTCCACAAGATTCGGCATTCCAAATGCACATATCTCAACTCGATTTTGATCTCCCGGGCGAGCTGGTTGCGGCCGAACCACTCGAAGCACGCGACCAGTCCAGGCTGCTCCAGGTTGACCGCTCTTCCTCTGAATACTTCGATTCTTGCTTCAGCGAGCTTCCCCGGATGCTGGAGGCGAATGATGTTCTTGTACTGAATAACACGAAAGTCTTTCCTGCAAGGCTTCTGGGCAAGTCCGGATCCGGTGCTTCGGTGGAGATATTCCTTGTTGAGGAGCAAGACGATTCGAGTTGGGTGGCACTCGCAAAGCCGGCCCGACGGCTTCCACCAGGGAAGTCGATCACGTTCGGCCCCGGACTTTCGGGAAGCATTCTGCAAAGGAGCGATAACGGGCAGGTAGTTGTTTCTTTTCGATCGGAATTACCCTTACAAGAGGCGCTCGAGCAATACGGACGGACGCCGCTGCCTCCATACATCAAACGTGACCATGACGCGGTCGACATAGACCGCGAACGCTACCAGACCGTTTACGCGAGTCAGGGCGGGGCGATTGCCGCACCGACGGCTGGCCTTCATTTCACGCCTCACATACTTAGGGAGGTGCGGGAACGCGGCGTTCAAGTCATCGAGGTGACGCTTCACGTCGGGTACGGGACGTTTGAGCCGGTAAAGGTCGAAGATCTGACGCAGCATCGGGTGCAGCCGGAGCGGTACACTCTAACTGGAGAAGCCGCTGAAGCCTTGAACGAGGCGAAAAATG
>JAQSDP010000006.1 GCA_029945985.1 bacterium
TCTTAAGCTCGGCAAGCTGGTGCAGAACGTCTTTACGTTTGCCAAGACCGGATCGCTGATCGCCCTGATCGTGCTCGGGATCATCGTCGGCCTGCTGTGGCATGGCGACGTCGGAGCGGCGAACTTCGGTGATCTTTGGACGGCGCGAGGCGGGTTGCAGGACGTCGGGCACGGGCTGACCGCGGCGGCTGCGTTCGGGCTTTTCGTCGGCATCTGCGTCGCGCAGACTAATTCGCTCTTCTCATCCGACGCATGGAACAACATCACGTTCACGGCTGGCGAGGTCAAAGACCCGCAGAAGAATATTCGCCTCGCGCTGCTCTTCGGAACCAGCGGCGTGATCATTCTCTACCTGCTTGCGAATATCGCATATCTTGTAACACTTCCGTTCGAGGTGATCCAGAAAGTGCCGAGCGATCGCGTGGGATCGGCAACGGCTGAGGTCATCTTCCCTGGATTCGGAGCTGTATTGATGGCTGCCGCGATCATGGTATCGACCTTCGGATGTAACAATGGCCTGATCTTCACAGGGGCAAGAGCCTATTACGCGATGGCAAAGGATGGATTATTCTTCAAGGCCGCGGGCGAGCTAAACAAGTTTCAGGTACCGGCTTGGGGCCTTGTGATCCAAGGGATCCTCGCGGCGCTATACGTTCTGCCGCGCACGGTCCGCCCGGATGGCAGCTATGGCAGCCTCTATAACGACCTGCTGACATACGTCATCTCGGCGGCTCTGATCTTCTATATCCTGACGATCATCGGCATCTTCGTACTGCGATACAAACGTCCCAATGCTGAACGGCCGTACAAAGCGTTTGGTTATCCGATCGTTCCGGCACTATACTGCGTCGGTGCAGCGATAATTCTTGTCGTACTGTTCGTATACCAAACAACCGCAACTTGGCCGGGCTTGCTCATCGTTTTGACGGGCGTCCCCGTTTACTTTATTTGGACCAGGTTGTCGGGCGGCGAGCCGGACGCTGAGCGATCTTAGAATTTATTCTTTTACCTTTGTAGGAGGTTTTGATGTCACTTTTTGCGACTAAACCAATCAGCCAGATCGTCGCCGAGGCGTCTGAGACCGGTACGCATACTCTGAAAAAGACCCTGACCGGTCTCGATCTGACGATGCTCGGTATCGGCGCCATCATCGGCACTGGTATTTTCGTTCTCACCGGTCAGGCGGCGGGCAAACATGCCGGACCGGCCGTCGTGATCTCAATGGTCATCGCCGGTATCGTCAGCGCCTTTGCTGCGCTTTGCTATTCGGAATTCGCTGCCAGCATCCCGATCTCTGGTTCGGCATATGCGTACGGATACGGAACCCTGGGCGAGTTCGTTGCATGGATCATCGGCTGGGACCTTATTCTCGAATACGCATTCGGAGCCGCGACCGTGGCTGTTGGATGGTCGGGATATGTCGTGAGCCTCTTTCGTGACACGCTCGGGATCAATTTCCCGCTTGCGCTGAGCGCTCCGCCGGGAATGCAAATTAAAGACGCCGCAGGCGCGGTGGTCGCGACGGGGGTGTTCAACCTCCCAGCATTTCTGATCTCGGTTGCAGTGACCCTCCTTCTCATTCGCGGTATCAAGGAATCGGCCAGCTTTAATTCGGTCATCGTCGTGATCAAAATACTCGTGGTCGTACTCTTCATCATCGCGGGTATCGGCTATGTCAACACAAGCAACCTCGGCATCGGCTGCACGGTTGGAGCTCCCGGATGTGCTGAGTTCATGCCTTACGGATTTAGCGGTGTGGTTACGGGGGCGGCGGTTATCTTCTTCGCCTATATCGGGTTCGACGCGGTCTCGACCGCTGCTCAAGAAGCGAAGAATCCGCAGCGGGATATGCCGAGGGGCATTCTGGGCTCGCTGGCGATCTGTACCGTCCTCTACATCCTAGTGGCCGGCATCATGGTAGGCCTCGTTGATTACAAGCTTCTCACGAATGCTGCGGCACCTATCGCGGTAGCTATCGACGCCGCTCTGCAAACCGCGCAGGGCACGACGATGGGCACGATCCTTCAGGTTTTCCCGACGATTATCAAGGTCGGCGCTGTGCTTGGCTTGAGCTCAACGATGGTCGTGATGGTGATGGGCCAACCGCGTGTGTTCTATTCGATGTCAAAAGATGGCCTGCTTCCTGCGTGGGCGTCTAAGGTACATCCCAAGTTTCAGACGCCGCACGTCACCACTGCTATCACCGGCGCGATTGTCGCGATACTTGCCGGATTCGTCCCGATCAACTTGTTGGGTGAACTCGTCAGTATCGGAACGCTATTCGCGTTCGTGATCGTGGGCACGGGAATCATCATTCTTCGGTCGTCGAACCCGACGCTCCACCGGCCCTTCAAGGTGCCGCTCTCGCCGTACATCCCGATCGCGACTGTCGTATCCGCCGCGTATCTGATGAACAGCTTGCCGCTCGATACCTGGATCCGATTGATCGTCTGGATGTCGATAGGCCTGGTGATCTACTTCGCGTACAGCTATTCGCACAGCAAGCTCAAGGACAGTACGAATGCTGACGCGAACGAGTCGGAGTCTCGCAACACCCCGCCGGTCGCTGCCATTATTGCGATCGCACTGACTATCGCATTGACGCTGTATCAAGTACCTTACCTGATGAACTTGCCATCCGAACAGGTGCCGTTGAACCTGGGCATCCGATTATTCGCCTGGGTCGTGACCGGCGTTTTGGTGGCGATGCTTATGTACGGCAAGCAGGACAACCGCGGCGGCCGCGACGACCGAGTCAGAAAGATCGGTCTTGCTGCTTCGCTGGTGAATCTGGCCGTTTGGGCCGGGATCACCTATTGGTTCTTCGTTCATTACGCTGAACTTCACGCGAAGTAGTAAACGAAAGAATCTCATAACTTGAAAGGGCGTAGCGATCAAGATCGCTACGCCCTTATTCCTTTCTTGCTTCTTGAATTTACTGATTCAGAAGGCCGTCGAGCGACGGGTCGCTTTCATCAAGTTTCTTGACCGCCGGTTCGTAGATTACGATGTCCTTCGCTTCTTCCATCTTGCGGCGCGTGGAAGCGAGATAGTCTGAGAAGACCTCGCCTTTCTTCCGAGTAGCCATCTGCTCCATCAGAGTCGAACGCTGCTTGGCAAAGTCATCCATGTTCGCTTCCTCGCGGCTGTTGACGCCGACAATGTAGTAAGCGTCACCGATCTGGATCGGTGTCTTCGTAACTTCACCCTGCCGCAGAGCGTAGATCGCGTCCTCGAGGGCCTCGTTTGTGGTTGCCGATGTTCCGGTGCCGAGCGGCGAACCGAGAATGAATCCTTTCGAATCCTCAGCCTTCAATCCCTTGCCGCTTGCGAGGCCTGCGAGGGCTCCGGCATTGGCCGCACCCGAAGCGATCTGATTGGCGATATCGGCGATCTGTTGACGCGCCTTCTCCAGCTTTACGACATCGATGAGCTTAGCCTTAACTTCTTCGAATTCGGCGTTACGCGGATCTTTCTTATCTGCCAGCATCGGGATCGCGAATCCGTTCTGGACCGGAATCTTGTCGCCGACGTCCTGCGAATTGACGAGCATCGCTATGCCATCTTCAAATTGCGGCGAGACTCCGACATTCGGCACATCGTCGCCCGGAACAACGTAGGCAGTCTCGCGGACCATGTCGCTCACAGCCATATTTGCCTCGCCGGCAAATTGTTGTGCTGTGGCTTCGACATTCTTGTTCGCCTTGAGCGTGTCGGTTACCTTCTGCGCAAGCTCTGCGGTTACGCCATAAGCACGACGGTTACGAAGCGAAACCTCAAGCTCCTTTTTTGCGTCTTCGAATGATTTGGGCACCGCTTCGCCTCGGCGGAGAATGAAGTAGCGTCCTTGATAGTTGATCGGCTCGGTGATCTCGCCCGGCTGCATCGAGATCAGCCGTTGGTAGGGATCAGTCGCGTTATTTGGGTTCTCACGGACCGGCCCTTTGAGAGCACCACCGTGTGCGGCTGAGGCGGGATTCTCCGACTGGCCTTTCGCGATCTCGGCAAACGCTTCCTGCGATACAGTCGGGCCGTTCTTGCGAAGTTCCGTCACTAGCTGATTTGCCTTCTCAAGGATCAATCCGTCCTGCTCAGGTTTCGGTACGCGTAAAACGATCTCCTGGCCCAGAACGCCGCCGATCTTCTTATCTGCCGGCAGTTTGTCGTATTCAGCCTGTAAGTCTGCGTCCGAGATCGTCAACTTCTCGCCGACCTTCGCCGTGTTCAGGAAGACGTACTTGATCTTCTTCTGTGGAGAATTGATGTAATACGATTGCTTGTTCTTCTCAAAATAGTCGCGCAGGTCCTGGTCGCTGGGCGTGATCGACTTCGCTAGTTCATCCGGGCTAATAAGCACATACGAAAGGTCAAATTTGGTATTGTCCCGCTGAAATTCCTTCAGCACCTCTTCTTCCGATACTGTAACGCCCGCCGTGATGAACGCGCGAAGCTTCTGCGCGCTCAGCGAATCTCGCATCTCTTCTTCAAACGCCGCAATGCTCCCCGCCTGCTGGACTGCGTTCTGCTCATACACCTTCTGATCGAACGGCTTGCCGTCCTGCGGCGTGAACTGTCGGCGAATCGCCGTTGCAACCTCAGCGTCCGACGCGGTAAGCCCGAGGCGAGCAGCCTCTACCCGGGCGATGCGGCTGCTGATAATGCTGTTTAGGATCGACTTTGCCGGATACGGACGGCCCTGCATCATCTGCTGGAAGTACTGCTTCTGGCGGTACACTTCGCCGACCGTCACCGTCTCGCCCTTTACTGTCGCGGCCGCCTCCGAGCTATTAGCCAGATTACCCGCCACCGGGCCCTGCGACTGCGGGATCAAAAGGACCAGGCTCGCGACCATGATTATGGCGAAGGCGAGCAGGACAAAATTACGCGTCCGCTCCAAGCGTTTGAAGAAAGTTAACATCTGAGGTTACCTGAAATAGTGGATCAATATGACAATTAGGACAAACTATGAAACTATCAAAACGCTGATAGTTGTCAAACGCCGGCTTTCGCGACACTGCTCGCCCTTCGTGTTTTTCATGATTTTCGTGGATAATTTTCCTGTCCTGCCCGTCAATGGAAAAGCAGCCCGTAAAAAAAGTAGGTATCGTCGTAAAGCCGAATGACCCCGGGGCTTTCGGGACGGCGTGTGAACTTTCCGACTGGCTCCGCGAACACAACATTGAGCAGATCGGGCCGCCGTGCGTCTGGAGGGAAAATGCCGGAACCGACGAAGATGAGCGGAACGAAGTCGCTGAGAATGCCGATCTGATAGTAGTTCTCGGCGGCGACGGGACGATGATATCGACGGCGCGCATGGTCGGCGATCACGACGTCCTCGTACTGGGTATCAACTACGGCAGCCTTGGATATCTCACCGACTTCAGGATCGAAGAGATGTTCCCGACCCTCGAATCGATCCTCCGCGACGAATACGAACTCGATCCACGCCTGATGCTGAGTGCCGAGCATTGGCGAGGAGACGAGATGCTCGCAAAGGGCCGCGTGCTGAATGACGTGGTCATCAATAAAGCCGCGCTCGCCCGCATTATCGAGATCGAGGTCAACCTCAACGAACTCTACGTCAACTCCTTCCGCGCGGATGGCCTTATCGTAGCCACGCCGACCGGTTCGACCGCATATAACCTCTCGGCGGGCGGCCCGATCATTTACCCATCGATGAATGCGGTCGTACTGACGCCGATCTGCCCATTTACTCTCACTAACCGCCCGATCGTTGTTCCTGACACAGCGATGATCGAGCTGAAGCTGATAAAAGAGAACGAAGGTGTTGTGCTAACCCTCGACGGCCAGATCGGCCACACGCTCCACTCCGGCGACTGCGTCCGCATCCGCAAAAGCCGCACAACATTCAACCTCGTCCAGCCGCCAAACCGTAACTACTTTGATGTTTTGAGAAATAAGCTGAAGTGGGGAAGGTGATTCTCACCGCAGAGAAACGGAGACGCGGAGAAAGAAGATCGAGTGAGGCTGGAGGCCCCTGTCTGTGTTATCGGATTTCGTTCTGTGTTTTCTGTGGTTGCTGGCTTCGGATCGGTGGCTATCCAAATAGACTTGTTTGCTCGTCGTCAGCAAGCTCCGAACCCTCAGGCCACCACTCAAACATCTTCAGAACGCATTTCCCTTTCTCGCTGAACACCACGCCCTCCTGTTCGAGCATGTCCTGCTGCAAGTTCACTGGGATCGTCAGGCGACCGGTCGAACATTTCCCTTGCGAATTGATTACCCGCTGCCAAGGAACGCCTTCGCTATCCGCCGCGTGCATCACATACCCGACCGTCCGCGGCGTATATCCATCGCCCAGGATCCCTGCGATCTGCCCATACGTCATTACCCTCCCGCGAGGGATCAGCCGGACAACGTCGTACACCTTCGCCTGATAATCCTTGTTGTTCGCGAAGTTCATTTCTTGAACACGAACGACACCAGCCTCGGCGTCGACGACCTATCATACCCGTCGAACCACTCGTCGATCCGTTCGATCGCAAAGCCCGAGATCAATGCCGCGTTGATGTAGTCGCTGAGGTGATGAGTAAAGCATTCGAGGATCTTCTCTACGCCACCAGCTTCAAACCTTGCCTTGCTGCCGCCGTACTGTTTGAACGGATGCAGTTCGCAGACATAGATCCGCCCGCCCCGAACGAGCACCCCGGCTGCTTCCCGAAACACGTGCACCAGATCCTCCACGTGTTCGAGTCTCAAGCTGCATGTGATCAGGTCGAAGACATTGCCGAAATTCCAGACATCCGTCACATCGCCGATGCGGAATTCAACGTTCGCAGCCGTCACCTTCTCGCGAGCGACCGCCTGCATCTCGGATGAGAGATCGACCGAAACAACTTCGCGAGAACGCTCCGCAAGCCAGCCTGTATTCTTTCCCGTCCCGCCGCCCAGCTCAAGCACACGCTCGAAAGAATGCTGACCCAGCAAACTTTCACACGCACGCTTCTCCAGGTCGCGCGTCGGGTTTGCCACCGCATCATAGGTTGCCGACCATTCGTCGTAGAGTTTTCGAGTCGAGCTCATCGCTTGATCAGCACCGTCCTCGCCGGAGCACCATCTCCCGTACCGCCGACGTACTTCAGCGGCAAACATGCGAGCTCGTAATCGCCCGCCGAAACCTCACGCAGATCGAGCCCTTCGAGTATGACGATCTCCTTCTCCAGAAGGGTAACGTGTACCGGATGCCCTTCAGAGCCCGGAGCCTCGATGGACAGGTAATCGATCCCAATCAGCTTGATCCCTGCGTCCGCAAGCAAACGAGCCGTCGCCAGCTTAATGTAAGTGAAATCCTTCCGAAACCCATCCTCCGGCGTCGACCAAAATTCCGAATTTCGCGTCCTCAATAGCAGCCGTTCGACCCCACCCAACGACGGTAGATGCGATGGCTCGACCCCGACGACATCCGACGCGATCTCGACTACACGACACGGCCCGATCAGCTTCGCGAGATCCAGTTCATCCACCCGTCGCGTACCCTCGATAAAATGGTTAGGCGCATCCACATGGGTCCCAGTATGTGCACCGAAACAAAGCGAAGAAACATTCGCCCCGTCGCCCGCAGCCAAAGCCCGTTCACCTCGAACGGTCGCGGGGGGATCGCCCTCCCATATCGGAACTGTCTCACTGATCGAGATGGTGACGTCGTAGATCTCCATTCAAGCAAGGATATCAGTTTCCGACTTTGCAACAAGCGAGGAATTCAAGACGAACGCGAGGGCGGCAGAAGGATGAGTACGACGATATTGGACGATGAACCCAAGTCCGCCAAAGTGTCCGGTTTCTTCAAACTCGTCGAACTCTTCAGAAACGTCGCTGCACAAATTGCGCACCCTGCACCGCTTTTTGAGCGCGGTGCAAGACACATTCTTGATCGCCTGCAGCGTCCACTCTCGGTTCTGCGTGGCGCCCGCAACCAGCGCTCGCTGCCAACATTTAGCCTGTGTCGCTTTTTCCGCTGGCATTTGGCGAGTGTGCTCGACCCTGCAAACCGCTCCCACGTTGCATACCCCGCAAGGTTTGCGACGACGCGGACCATTCCCTCTTGTCATACTGTCTTATCTATGCTACACCTGGTCGTCTATGGGTTTACACATGATCGAGTTTCGGGGAGCGGCCGGGCGGCGGCGGAGCGATGGAAGAAAGCGGGTCACCATGGACGTTCGAAATGCGATGTTCCTGAGCATGAGCGTCGTGGAGATGCTCGGCAGCCCCGAGGCAGTCACGTTTCACTACGACCCGCACAAGCAGATCATCGGCCTCACGCCCGCGGACCCGCGCCGGCCAAACGCGTTCCCTTTGAAACAGTCGGAACGCTTTCGCGTACGCCTCATCCAGGCAAGGCCCTTCTGCAAACATTTTGACATAAAGGTCCTGCGTACCATCTCGTTCAACACCATTGAGATCGACCCGGAAACGGGCACTCTGCTGCTCGACCTGACCGATATCACGTACAGCGGCCGCGAACCCGGCTCGCGGAAGGAGAAGGTATGAGGCGTTCGTATTGATTCGCGCAGCTTACTCAGTAGTACGACTAACCACGACGACGCTACACAGGCAAAAAGAATTCAAATCAAAATCGTTGAGTTGGAAGCGATATGTCGGTATATACTGTTCGCTGCGATGCTGAACCCGATCTCTCATCGTTTTTCTCTTGTGGCTATCAATCTGATGCTCGCGATCACAGCTGCGGGTCAGACAGAACCACGGGCCGACTGCCCGACCATCAGCATAAATGGCCCTATCGGAATTGTTTACCGACTAGATCCGTTTAAGTTCACGGCTAAGGTGGAGGGGAAGTTGCGGGACAAGATCGAATACGAGTGGACGGTTTCCACCGGACAGATAATTGACGGTCAGGGAACGCATGAGATCACAGTCGTACACGCAAATCCTAATGAAACGTTGACTGCCTCGGTTAGTGTCGGCCCGCTTCCGAAAGGATGTGCCGGTAATGCAAGTGAATCGACCGCTCCCATCGATCTGCCCATGGCGGTCCTGATGGACGAAGTAGACCAGGCAATCACAAAGATTTCGATGCAGACGCTTCGAGCTGCCGCTGAGGAACAGAAAAACAATCCGAACCACAACCTCTATATCATCGCGTACACCGACAAAACCATTTCCCAGTTCGACGTCCGGCAGGCCGTGAAGAAGGTTTCAGAGTTTCTAATTAAGGAAATGAAACTGACCGAGAATGATTTCGAGATAGAGCCGGTACGCTCAGAGACTAACTCAGTAAAGATTTACCGCGTTCCGCCGGGCGCAGAA
>JAQSDP010000007.1 GCA_029945985.1 bacterium
GATGCGGTCCGCGATGTTCGCGGGATCGGTCGTGCAGTACAGGCAATTCTGAGGATCTGAAAGATAATCCGCGGCGGCCCTGATGTTGGTCGTGACGACCGGCAATCCCGTCGCTACCGCTTTGAAAAGAGCGTTGGGAAACCCTTCGGGGTGGCTTGTGGGAAACACGAAGATGTCCGCGTTCAGCAGTTCCGTGGTGACATCAGCCTCGGGCAATTGCCCGGTGAAGGTAACAACGCGGCCCAGGGCGAGCCTCCCGACCGCATCCTTTGCCTCTTGTGACGTCTCTCCGTCACCAACGCATTTCAGCCGAAACCGCACGCCGCGTTTCCGGAGCTCTTCGCATGCGAGTATCGTCGGGAGTAATCCCTTCGTCGGTACGAATCTCGCCGCGAACAGCAGGTCGAATATCTCGTCAGCCTCTTTCCGCGGCCGCTCGTGATCAGCCGGAAGATCGTCGTGGATGGTCACGGCGTTTCGCACCGGGAAGAACTTCTTTCGATCGAACCCGAGGCGCGCGAACGCCTCAAGCTCCTCGCGGGTGTGATACCCGAAGGCGTCAACTTTCTTCTGCAGGTATCCGATCAACTGCCGAAAAGGAAACCCGGCACTTTCGAAATCCTCCGCCATGGAGCCGTGGAGTTTGATGAAGACCTTAGAATCTTTGAGGCCCATCAGAAAAAGCGAAGCCGAGTCACGAAGGATGGTTTTCTTGTCGAAAGCGCTGTTGAGGAAAATCACCGACGGCCGATGCTCGCGAACAAGTTTGCGAAATCGAAAGGCGGTTCGCAGAACGCGCTTGACGCGTTGAAAAAAGGGCGTGGGTGTCAGCTTATCGCCATAAACATAAGTCTCGGCGACAACATCGAGCCCCTTCGATCGCAACGCATCCACGAGCGGCGGCTCGCTCGATATCGGGCCTCCGATCGAATCGGGAGCCGGCATGCCGATCAGAAACCTGGCCGATAATGTACGTTTACTCAACTTTCCTCAGATTCTCCGATCCGCACTTATATGCAATCATGGTTCTTCCTGTCGAAGCGGCCGCGGCGAACGGTAATCATACCAAAGCACCGCCGCGGCTGTAATATCCGATGTCCGAACGCAACCTAAAAGTCCTTGCGATCTGCCCCTTTCCCGCCGCCTTCCCGAGTACGCGCTACCGGCTTCTGCAATACGTTGGGCCGCTAAAAAAGATGGGCATCGAAGTCGAGTTGCGGCCGTTCCTCGATGCTGACGAACACCGCCGGTACTTCGAAGATCCGCGCCTTCTCAAACGCCTTTCAGCGATCACCAGCCCGCTGATCCGCCGGTTCACCGATGTCGTGAAAGCAGCAGGCGCCGATGTCGTTCTCATTCAGAGGGAAGCAATGCCGTTCGGCCCGGGCTTCTTCGAATGGATGTTCCATACAGTGGGTCGCAAGCCGCTGGTGCTGGATATAGATGACGCCGTTTACATTCCGTATGAAGCCGGACGCTACGGCAGGCTCGGCAGCTTTCTCAAGTTCTACGGCAAAACCGATCGCCTTATCCGCTCGGCTCACGCGGTCGTCTGCGGCGGTGATTTCCTTGCCGAATACGCGGAACGCAAAGGCGGCCGGGCGGTCGTCATTCCAACGACAGTCGACAAAGATGTTTTCAAACCAACCGAACGGGCACCAGAAATTCCCGTCATCGGCTGGATCGGAACGCCGTCGAGCTTCCCGTATCTTAAGGCCATTCTCCCTGCTCTCGAGCGCCTCGCCGACAAGCACCGGTTCAAACTGCTGCTCCGCGGGAGCGGAGAAGATAATGTGGCTATCGACGGGATCGAGATAGACAGCGGCCCGTGGAGCATGCAAACCGAGGTGGAAGATTTCCGGTCGATCGACATTGGCCTATATCCGCTGGTCGAGAACGAACATCAGCCGCTTGAGTTCATTCAAGGTAAATCAGGATTCAAGGCGATCCAGTATCTCGCGTTGGGTATTCCGTTCGTCGTTTCGCCCTTGGGTGTAGCTGCGTCGATCGGCGTCGCGGGGCGAACTCACTTCGAGGCGACGACGGTCGACGAGTGGGTCGCGAAACTGGATATCCTTCTCACGGATCGCGCTCTTCGGCTGGAGATGGGAGAACTCGGACGGCAGCATTTCCTCGAGAAATTTGACCTTGAGTCTTGGGCCGGAGTTTTGGCGGGCGTCCTGAGATCGGCTGCGGCTAGTCGGAAGACCGACCGATCGGAAGCCGTTTGACCAGCCATTCCCTTGCGAGCCCCGAGGCCGCGACGCAGCACGCGGCGGCGAACCCGTATGCGATCGCAAGCTGCAGGGCGGTAAAGATGTGCGACCCGCTCGGCTGATATACCAAACGTGCTAACGCGGCGGCAAACAGCGTCGCGGCGATCGGGATGATAACGTCTCGCGTGGCCCAGAAGAATGTTTCACCCGGAAGCAGGAACTTGTGAGCGATCGGGACCGTGGTAAAGATCAGAAGCAAGTTGAGGATCAGCCAAACGAGCGCGGCCCCCTCGGAGCCCCAGGACGATACGAAAACGATCGACATCGGCACCGAGAACGCCAGGCTGGCTAACATCGCGACGAGCTGCAGTCTCGTCATTCCAAACGCGAGCTGCAGGGCCCACGGCACGAAAAGCAAAGCGTTTGCCGCGCCTGCAGCGACGAGTATCACGACGAGGAACCAAGTGTTGTTCGCCGTCTCTGGGTTCCGTTGCCACAGATCGACAACCTCCCAGGAAAAGAAGATCAAGACGCCTGCGACTGGAAGCACAACCACGGCCATCAACTGACAACCCTGGTGATAGGTGCGCGAGAGAGAACTTGTGTCAGGCAGGCTTACGATCTGCGATAGGCGTGGAAATAGAGCTCGAAAGACAGGCTGGACAAGCCAGTTGATGCCGATGCCGATCGTCGCGGCAATGCTGTAATAGCCGAACGTTTCCAAGGGAAGCATGCGGGCAACAACGAGGCGATCCACGTTAGAGAGGAATGCGGATGCGAGCGTGATAATGCCGATCCCGGTTACGAATCGCCATTTGCCTGCTAAGAGCCGCGTATCCATCCGGATCCGACGCATGGCAGCCGGTATCGATCGGCGGAGGGCTATCGCCAGTACGGGAACATAGATAACAGCGGAAATCGCCTGCCATGCGAAGTACGCTTCGGCCGTCGGACTCGCGTAGTGTAAGACGGCTATCACACCAAGATTCCTTAGTGCGGAAAAAGCCGTAGTTATCGCACTTACCAGCGCTTGCCGCTGAATGCCAAAGAGCCCGCTTGAATAAAGACTGGCTGGAAACTGAAGAACCAGAGGCACGCCCATCAACAGTAATGAAAGATAGATGGTCGAACGCTCGAGGCCGGCCGGGTTCACAAAGTCGGCTAGTAGTTGAGTAATGCTGATCCACACCACGAGCGACGCCGCGGCCATTCCAAAATAGAAAACTTCCGCCGTCCAGAGCAGATCACGAAGCTCAGAGGCACGCTCCTCATCCTGACTCAAGATCGCGAACTCACGTGTGATCGTTACGTTAAGTCCCAGCTCGAGGACGAGGATCAGAGTCTGCAGCGTCACATAAAAGCCGACAAGGCCGTACGCCTCGAGTCCGATGTAAGGAATTATGAGAGGGATCGAAACGAAAAGAATTGCCGCCGTCACCACGTTTGCGGCGATGTTGGCGGCAATATTGAGGCTTATGCCCGATGTTCGGGCGAAGAGCCCTGAAATGGGGGGATCAGACATTTTGTGGCCCGTCTGAAGGTCTATTATTTCCTGTCGCGTGCGGCATGACGCTCACTTGGACGAAACTCGCCTGATAGCGCCTTTTATCTTTCTTGCGACGACGTTAGTGGTGAGAGCTAGCCGCAGGTAAGCCGCACGGCTGAAGTCGATCGTCTTCGACCGGTCACCGGTAACCATCGAAAATAGGGCGTGCTCGCTCAGATCCTTCTCTACGAAATCCACGGGCTTTCGTGCTTTGACGAGCACGCCGGGTTCGTCCGTATCGGGTTCGAGCGCCTCGATCGTCATATCCGAGAATATCGCCCGCATATCGTCGAGCTCGTACCGCCAATAATCGAACGGGTAGTCGTGATAAGGAAACCCGATCGAGCGCGTCGTCATTACGAGGACGCCGTTTGGCCGCAGGATCTGTTTGATCTGCGAGATCGCCCGACGCCAATCGTGGACGTGCTCGATCATCTCGCTGGATATCGCCACATCAAAGCTCTCCGGCCCATAGCGCTCGACAAGGTCGTAGACGTTGCAGACCTCGTCAACTCCGGACCCTTCGGCAATATCGATCCCAAGATACTCGCTTGGGCCGAGTGCCTCAACATCCGGGCGCAGGGAACCGTTGATGTCTACCGCGCCTATCTCGATCACGCGTTTCCCGGCGACGTCTGTTCCGGTTAATTTTGTTCTGCCAAAGTCGAGGCAGGCTGAATTACACATCTCTTTTCTTTAAGACGAATGCCGCTTGATCTCCCCGGCCGAGCCTGTTGAGGCGCTTTGCTTCGTTTTGCCAGTCCCGAAGTTGTCGCCGCGAAAAAGGTTTGCGAGTGTCAACCAGAGGAATGTCTTGAGAATACTTCTCACTGGCTGAAAACTGAAAACTGGTCGAGTCGTAAATTACATCAATAACTTCGAACCCGGCATCCG
This sequence comes from bacterium, assembly GCA_029945985.1. GTDB lineage: Bacteria > Acidobacteriota > Blastocatellia > Pyrinomonadales > Pyrinomonadaceae > OLB17. The sequence goes on from JAQSDP010000007.1 coordinate 4,657, forward strand.
CGGCGGTTTTTCTGGCTGTTTTCTCCGTCATCAATATCAAGTGCCGCGGGGCATCCAGCCCGACCCAGTTAATGCCGTACTTCTCCCACGCGTAATTCAAAAGAGGTATCCGAACCAAGCACATTCCGCCCGGGCTAAGCAGCCGATAAGCATCTTTGAGGGCGGCCGTTGGACCAGGGATGTGCTCGAGCGAATGGTGGAACATTATCAGATCGAATTTGCCCTCGACATCCGCGATCTCGACCGCGAGTAATTTGATTCCGACGTTAATTTCTTTTGTGAGAAACTTGTCGATCCCAGTTAACGACGTGAAGCCTATCCGAGCCATAACCTGCAATAGTTCCGCCGAACCGCATCCCACGTCGAGTATCCGGGCAGATTTCGGCATCCCGAGTTCAAGCGCGCTCTTCAGCCCGAGCCCTCGGTCGACCAACCGTGCGTCGATCTGGCCGATGCTAAAGAGTGCTTTCGAAAAAGGGACGAGCCTCGATCTGTCGAAGGCCTTGGCTGCGACCACCGCCATCCGCTGTTTTACGCTGGACGTGCTGGCCGTTTCGAAGGAGTAATAACCGTCAGGATAATAAGGTTCGAGATCGGGGATCCGGGCGATCTGAACGGATCCGCATTCCGGACACTCGAGATATTCGAACTCGTCGCGAGTGCCGAACATCATCTCGCGGGCGCGGTGGCTCGCGAATGGCCCTTCGCTTCCGCATATACGGCATTCAAACCGCGGAACTTCAGACACGGCGTCCCAAAGCGAACAGTTTGATCAAGACGACACCGGCGATGAATCCGCCGATGTGCGCTGCGTACGCAACACCGCCTTGTCCCGCGGGAGCCAGGTATCCACTCAGGATCTGATAGCCGATCCAGAGGCCGAGGGCGACGAACGCCGGAACGGTAGTAAGGAAATTGAAGATGAGCGCTCGAACCTGCCGCTGCGGAAACAGCACCAGGTAACCGCCGAGAACGCCGGAGATCGCACCGGACGCTCCGAGCATAGGGATCGCTGAACCCGGTTCCATCACCACCTGGGCAAGGGCCGCAGCGATGCCGCAGACAATATAGAAAGTCGCGAACCGAATGTGTCCGAGAAGGTTCTCAAGATTGTCGCCGAAGATCCACAAAAACAGCATATTGCCGAAGATGTGCATGATATCTCCGTGCATGAACATTGAGCTTAGGAAGTTAAAATATACCGGCAGCGGCGTGTCAAAATGGCGGATCTCGCCAAGGACCTGTCCCGCCGCGTTCGTCACGAGGATCACGCCCTGCAGATCGACGCCGGTCGTTACCTCACGCGGCACGAGCGAGAACGCATACGAGAAAGAATCGTTGCTCCCGATCTGCTGAAGCAGAACAAAGACCAGTATATTGATGCCAATAAAGAGATAGTTAACGTACGGCGTGATCGTTATCTCTGAATTGTCGTCGCCTATCGGAAACATATCTCACCTACCTGAATGAAATTCGTACGCTCGCGAAGGACACTAGCAAACAACGAGCCTAACCGATCCCGGCACTGTCCGGAGCTTTCAGAAGTTCGTATCCTTCACTCTTGGCGACGAATGTGGCGGCCGTTAGATCGCCGACGACGTTTAGCGTGGTCCGGCACATATCCAGAATTCGGTCTACACCCAGAATGATCGCGATCAGGGCCGGATCAATACCTATCATTGCGAGAATCCCGATGATGAACGGTATTGAACCTGACGGAACTCCCGCGGTTCCGATACCGCCGACGATCGCGTACAGAACGACCATCAACTGAACTCCGAGAGTAAGCTCAATACCTGCAAGCTGTGCGATAAAGAGAACCGTGACGCCTTCATACAGCGCGGTTCCATTCTGATTGGCCGTCGCTCCGACGGTTAGGACGAAGCTGTTGATCTCTTTCGGGATACCAAGATTCTCATGGCCGACGCGGAGAGCTGTTGGAAGCGTCGCGTTCGACGAAGACGTTGAGAACGCCGTAACCATCACGGTGCGGATGCGACGGAAGAACTCGAGCGGGTTGATCTTCGAGAGGAAGTAGACTGAGAGCGAATAAACACCGAAGAAATGAATGCTTAGACCGAGCAGTACCGTAACGACAAACCATGCAAGCGATTGCAGCAGATCGAGGCCGAACTGAGCGACGTTGTTGAAGATCAAACACGCGACGGCGTACGGCGCGACCTTCATTATTATGTCGATGATCTTCGACGTGATCGCGAAGACGCCCTCCATAAAACTGACGAAGGTCGCCGTTACGGGCGTAGGTATCAAAGTGATGGCGATGCCGACGATCAGAGCGAAGAACATAATGTGGATCATGTTCGGGCTCGCCCCCGAGATCGAATTAAACACGTTTTGCGGAACGACGGTCTTCACCGCCTGCATCAATGCAGAGTCCGCTTTCGCAGATTCGGCCGCTTGTTTTTGAGCTGTCGCGGCCGAGGTCGCACCGCTGCTGAACTTCTCCTTTAGTTGGATCGCGACGTCTTCGCTGATGCGTTTGCCGGGCTGGATCAGGTTTGCTAGCCCAAGTCCGATCACCACTGACAATCCTGAGATCAGCAGCGTATACGCAAACGATTTCAGTCCGATCCTCCCTAGCTTTCGTATATCGCCTATGCCTGCAACGCCTACCACGAGCGATGAAAAGACCAGCGGTACGACGATCATCAACAGCATGCTCAGGAAAAGCGTCCCTATCGGCTGGGTGATGTTCGAGACGAACCAAACGACATTTGGGTCGCTGCCGCCAAGAGTCCAGTTCACCGCCAATCCGCCGACCACACCGATAAGCAGTCCGAGCAGGATCTTGGTGTGCAACGGCATGCCTTTGGGCTTGTCGGGAGTATCGTCGTCGAGGTCGGTCGCTAGTTCGCGTTCGTAATCGTCCGCCGGGATCTTGTCGTTTTCCGCCATAGCAATTTGTTGATTGTCTGAATGTAAGAAAGGCTAGTTTCGAGAGAGTTTAACCGAAACTAGCCCGAAATGCTCACCGCCGGTCGCATAGTTCGCGAAACTTGCACGTCTTGCAGAAATTCTCGTGCGGCGTCATCCGGAATTCGTCTTTTGGGAGCGGGATATTGAGTTCGGGTTCGGCGCAAAGCCGGTACATCTCTTCGGTCTGGCTGCGGACGACGCCTGAGAAATCCTCGATGTCGTATTCGTTAACACGCTGCGAATTCTCCTTGTAGTCGGGCAGCAGATGCGCGATGGTCGTTTGGATCTGCGCGTACTCCTTCTCGAGATGAAAGTTCGCCCAGTATGCGTAGCCGCGAAGCTGCGTGCTGTGCTTTTTATAATCTTCTTTGCCCGTCTTCCAGTCGAGGATGTGAAGTTCGTCGCCGATCGGGAAAATGAAATCAACCTTGGCGTAGGCTTTCAGGTCTTCCATCCGAAACTCGCCGAAACCATCGGGTTCGATCACCCAATCGTCTTTCGTCACTAACGCCTCTTCAAATAACCACTGCAGCCGTTCGCTGCGAAGGAAATTTTCGAGTGCCGCACGTACCGGTTCGTAGATCTCATTCTCAAAATCGATCTCATCGCGAACCCCGTAATAAACCTCGTCGAACAACTTGGACTTGAATATTGAGTACGCCTCGCGATGCGCGTAATCAAAAAATCGTTCCGGGTCGATCGCCGCCGACGTTCGCTGCAGGCGCTTCAGCAAAGTCCGCAGGATCTTGTGACTAATATTACCGATCTCAAGCGGCACGCTCGTCAGCTGGCTCAGCTTCTTGATCTGCATCAGATCGCCGGCCACGTCATACTTCGCATACTTTTCGTAATAGTACTGCCGCTTGCACGACTGAAACGTCGAATAGCGCGAGTACGACCACCCAAGCACGTCTGTAAACCCAAATTGTCTGATCGCCGCTTCGCTCAAATCTGTCTACTGCTTCTGGTAAGATAGCTTTTTCTCATAGCGAATCTTACCGACCTTATTTGGCCGAAGCAATTGATGTTCAGTTCCATCCATTTCGAATCAAAGGGCCGGGCGACGACGAATGCGTCTAAGCCGGAGGTCATTGCGGCGCTCAAAGCGATCGTCGGCGACGAGAACGTCATCGTCGAGCCGGAGCGCGTCGAGCCGTACGGGGCCGACGCGGTTAAGGAGAAGTTTCCTCCCGAGGCTGTCGTGTTTCCCGAATCGACTGCGGAGATGGTCGAGATTCTGAAGCTCGCGAATGAACACGTCTTTCCGGTCACGGCGCGCGGCGGAGGTGTCGGATATACCGGCGGAGCGGTTCCGGTGGATGGCGGCATTGTGATCGGCACGGACCGGATGAAGAAGATCATTGAGATCAGCGCGGACGACTTATACATCACTTGTCAACCCGGTCTGACCACGTACGAAGTTCAGCAGGCGGTGGCCAAACAAGGCCTGATGTTCGCGCCTGACCCGGCGAGTTATAAAGACAGCTTCATCGGCGGCAACATAGCCGAAAACGCCGGTGGAATGCGGACACCTAAGTACGGCGTGACCAAGCATCACGTGCTGGGGCTTGAGGTCGTGACCGCGACGGGCGAGATCATCCGCACCGAGGGGGTATACAGCGGCCTGACGCAGACAGCGT
>JAQSDP010000008.1 GCA_029945985.1 bacterium
TCGAACGCGAAAACATCACCGATTGCGGGATTGCGACGTTCGGATACGGCGAATTGGTTCAGGCGTATCAGCCCTGCAAATTGCTGCCGAACGACTACGGCTGGAATTTCACCGAGAAACTCGTCGAGGCCGTGCCGCCCGTCGTCGAGGGTACGATTTTCCTAAGCGTCGCAACGTTTCCGCCACTCGGCGGCGATGAATATCAGCCAATTCTGAAGACCGAGCCCGTTGCTATTATCGGCGGCAGCATTTTCGTCTATCAAGGACGTTTTGAAGTTCCTCTCGTGGCCGCCATGAGCTACGCCGGACGGGCTGATCAGCTCATCGAATTAGGTCGCCTTGACGAAGCAGTCGCCGACGGACAAAAATCTGTCGAACTCGCGCCGAACGACCCCCGCCCGCACCTCCTTCTGGGAGCGGCTTTCGCTTTGATCAATCGCCCGGACGAAGCCCGCCGCGAACTTGAAACGAGTATTAAACTCGCCGAAGCAAATCCGTCAATGGTCTTCGAGTGGACGAAATTTCAGGCGCAAAATGCATTGCGGCGTATAAAGTCGACGCCATAGGAAGGATGTTACACCTGAACAGCTGCCGCACAACAAATCAATGGAGGTGAGGCGAAACAGCGACTTTGTTCGGGCATTGTCTTTTGAACTCGAACGAAATGGCGACGGAATCCTTAGGAAGATGAGCCGCTCAAGACGCTCGTCCATGTGCTCGCGCGATGATGAGCGGGAGGGTTCGGCCTTTCCCGCTGGCCTGTACTAACTCTTGCGGAGTCGGTCGCCGGGAGCGACGACTCCGCCATTCTCCCAATGAACTGTCACGCTGGATTGCGAGCTTCATCCCGGCTACAATCGTGCCGCCGCTACGCGGCTTAAGACTCCGATAAAGTCATTACGCTGATCTGCGCTTGGTGGTTCGGCTGACGATGGTGGTTTCGTTTAAGTTTAGGATAAGCTTGCCGTCAGTGGAGAAGTGCGGATCGTTGAAGCTGTGAGTTTGGCGGATCTTGATGCCGAAATGGGTACAGAAGCTGGCGGCTGAGATGTATCGGGTCGACCTTCTGGTGCAGGTAAATCTGAGCGGGAATGCTTCCGGCATTCTCAGGCTTGTGGCTTGTATCGCGATCTGTTGGAGTCGGCGGTTAAAGAAAAGCCACACGGCTTCCGGCGAGCCCAGCCGTTTGAACACGTTCGCATTTATATGAATGCGTCCGCCGCGTGCGATCGTTGCGTGCATCCGCAAGGCGGGCGGCTTTACCGGTCCGCCCAGAAATTTTTCCCATTCGACATCGACGCTCGCCATTGCTTTCTATCCTCCACTCTTCTTTCCAAGGCTGTTGCATAGCTTAGACAATGTGCTATCTAATGTCAAGCCGATCAAGCGTCCAAAGCCTTTTCCGAAGCCCGCTGAAGATGCGCTTCGCAATATAAGCCGTCTAAGCCGTTTCCGCGAATGCGCATGCGATTCACGAATAAAAAGCGCGTTGCAAAGTGAAAAATCCGGTGTGCAAAACGTAAAAACGCGTCGCTGGGTGCGCACTTTGGACATTTTATCCAAGAAGGCGTTTCCCGAGGCGACGCGTTACGTCTCGAACCCTGATTTTTATTGCCCGCGAGAGGCAAAAGATTGATGCAGGTTTATTACTAGATACCGATTTGCTGTCGCTCAGCAAGGAAAACTTCCATATCTTGCTGATTCAGCGGCTTGGCGAAATGGTACCCCTGGCCGGCTCCGCAGCCTAACATTTGCAGTTCCCCGATCTGCTCCGGGTGCTCGATTCCCTCGGCGATCGTCTTCAAATTCAGCGAGTCGCCCATCATTATTATGGCTTTCGCGACCGCGTTCCCTTCGCTGCCCTGTCCGAGCTTGTCAATAAATGACTTGTCGATCTTCAGAATATCGATCGGGAATCGCTGTAGATAGCTCAAGGACGAATAACCTGTACCGAAATCGTCTATCGCTAGTCGAACCCCTAAGTCCTTTATTAACTGCAGCTTGGCGATGGTCGCCTCAGTGTCCTGCATCATGAAACTTTCGGTGATCTCGAGTATCAGACACCGAGCCGGAAGGCCCGATGCGAGCAGCGCCCGGCTGACCATATCGACCAATTCCTTCTGCTGAAACTGCCGGATCGAGATGTTCACCGTGACCGAAAAATCCTTCTCTCCCGCGAACTGCTCCCGCCATTCCTGAACCTGCCGGCAAGCTTCGCGAAGCACCCACGCACCGAGCGGCACGATCAGATTTGTCTCCTCGGCCAGAGGTATGAACTTCATCGGCGAGAGCATGCCGTACTTCGGATGTACCCAGCGAACCAGGGCTTCCATACCAAGCATATCGTTTGACGAAAGCTCGAGGATCGGCTGGTAATGAACTACGAATTCGTGGTGCTCGATGCCCCTTCGGAGGTCTTCTTCGAGCTCGATGCGTTCCATCAGCGCCTCACGCATCTTGGGCTCGAAAACGACGTAACCGCCTTTGCCCTCGTTCTTTGCCAGGTACATCGCAAGGTCCGCGTTCCGCAGAAGCGCCTCGCTCGTCATCGCGTCATCACTGCTCGCTGCGATCCCGATGGACGTGCCCATGTGCGTTTCTTTACCATCGATCATGAAAGGCTGCTGAAACACCGTCAGTATGCGCTCGGCTATCATCACCGCCTCATCGATCCGCACCACCGATTCGCACAGAACTGCGAACTCATCCCCACCCAGCCGCGCGGCCGTGTCCGTCGTGCGCAGGCAATCCTGCAAACGCTCGGCAACGGCAACCAGCAATTTGTCGCCCGCAGCATGGCCAAGAGAGTCGTTGATCGATTTGAAATTGTCGAGATCCAGAAACAGCACCGCCAGGTGATCCTTCTTCCGCGGCAGCTTCGCCAGAGCGTGATCCACCCGATTCTGAAACAGCGCCCGATTAGCGATATTCGTCAGCGGATCGTGCAACGCCTGATGCGTCAGCTGATCCTCCAGAACCTTCCTATCTGTTACATCCATTAGACTTCCGATCATGCGAATCGGCATCTCATCAGCGTCATAGACGACATAGCCGCGATCGATCACATGTGCGTAAGTTCCATTTTTCCGCAAGAATCGGTACTCGTCGCTCCAATTGGCTTTACCGGTATCGATATGCTGCGTTATGTCGCGGATGACGCGCTCGCGATCTTCGGGATGCAGCCGCTCCCTCCACGACGACTTGTCACTTCCCATCTCCTCGGCCGAATATCCGAAGAGCTTCGAGACGCCGTCATTCCACCAGATCTCGTCCGAGAAAAGATTCCAATCCCAAACCGCATCGCTCGTCGCCCGCGTCACAAGTTCGAATCGCTCCTGGCTAAGTTTCAACGCGTCCTCACTGCGTTTCCGCTCGATCGCCACCGCGATCTGGTCGGCGACTGCGGATAACAATTGCACATCCCGCTGGGTGTATGTGTCTGACTTCTCGTAATCTTGCACGACCAACACACCGATCGGCCCGTTCGGAGTCTTCAGCGGGACACCGAGCCAGATCGGCGAATCTGTCCCGACCGATTCAACTTCGCCGCTTTCGATGATTCTTTTCGCATCGGCATCCGTCAGTAGCATCGGCTCGCCCTTTCGAAACACGTAGGCGCTTAAAGACCTCCCGACCCGCAGCGGGGCAGGCATCGGGTCGAATTTATCAGCCCAAAATTGCATCGTGAGCATTTCTGTCGCGGGGTTGTAAAGCGCGATGAAGAAGTTTTCGGCGTAGACGATCTTTTTGATCTTGCGATGAATGAACTTGAATAGTTCCTCGAGGTTCACCGTAGCCGTAACACCGTGTATTATCTGTGAGATAGCCCGAGATTCCTGCTCCAAGCGCTTTCGCTCGGAGACGTCTCTCGCGACACAAACCAACTTGTGCGAATGTGTTTGCGGATCGAATATCGACGACGTGGAGATCGAGACTGGAAACCGGGAGCCATCTTTCCGATTGCAATTCATCTCGAATCGGTTCCCCAGTTTTCGACCGCCGAGGGTCTCCTGGAATAGCTTCCGAAAAAGCCGCTTGTTTCGTGTAAGAACCTCGATCGAACTCCCTACCAGGTTTGCGGCAGTAAATCCGGTCAATTCGCAGGTAGCGGGGTTTACGCGATCGATCACACCAAACCGATCGATCACGAGTATGGCGTCATTTATCGAGGAGAAAATCGAATCCCCCAGGTTATGCATCGTGGTGATGCCGAACCCCACGCTCGGCAAATGCGTAAAGTCCGAACCTGTATCATCGGATAAAGGCGGGGGAGGTAGATTCGAGGGCGATTCGCTGCGCAGGAATGGTTCCATTTATTTTCAGGAGATGACTTGTATTGAGTGCCGTAGAGCCGATCGAAACTAGTGAGTTAAACAGTGGTGCTGCGTGTGCGGAGGCCATGTCATGGTGGACGAGGATCGACAAGGCCAGTAACGATAATGGATTAAACACTGTTTAATGTCAATAATAAATGCGAGAGGGTGTACATCCATTCGATCCGATATACTGAAAACGCGAATATGAATGAACCACTCAAGGTAGTCGGAGGCGGGTTAGCCGGTGTGGAGGCGGCTTGGCAGGCGGCGAACGCTGGAACTAAGGTTTGCTTGTACGAGATGAGGCCAGTTATGCAAACGGCGGCTCACCGCACGGACAAACTCGCTGAGATCGTGTGTTCGAATTCCCTTAAGACGGACGAGCCCGGATCCGCGCCTTATCTATTAAAGGAAGAGTTACGGCGCGGCGGTTCTTTGGTGATGGACGTTGCGGCCGCTACACGCGTACCGGCTGGTGCAGCCTTATCCGTTGACCGCATCAAGTTTGCCGAGGTGATCACCGAGCGTATCCAGGCACACCCTAATATTGAGATCGTTCGTGAAGAGATCAGGACTATTCCAGAGAACACTGTCGCAATCGTCGCCACGGGGCCGCTTACGTCTGATTCTCTGACTACAGAGATAATGCGGTTCACTGGCGACGATCAGCTATATTTCTACGACGCCATCGCGCCTATTGTGGCGGCCGACTCGATAGATATGTCGGTCGCGTTTAAGGCGGCCCGCTACGACAAAGGCGGCGACGATTACATTAACTGCCCGATGGATCGCGAGCAGTACGAAACCTTTATCGCTGAATTGCTGGGTGCGAAGTCAGTGCCGCTGAAGCGATTTGAGGAAACTCATTGGTTCGAGTCGTGCCTGCCGATCGAAGAGATAGCTCGACGGGGTCCGGAAACTTTACGATTCGGTCCGATGAAGCCCAAAGGATTGCGGCATCCGAAAACCGGCGAAGAGCCTTATGCTTGCGTTCAGCTTAGGCAGGAAAACCTAATGGCCGACGCTTACGGGATGGTAGGTTTTCAAAACCATCTTAAGTACGGGGAACAAGAGCGGGTGCTGAAGTTGATTCCGGGCATGGAAAACGCTGAGTTTCTGCAGTTTGGCCAGATCCATCGCAACACGTTCATCAACTCACCTAAGATCCTCAACGAGACGCTTGCGACGAAAGCTAACCCGAACCTCTTCTTTGCAGGACAGATCACCGGGGTCGAGGGATATGTGGAATCAGTTGCCACGGGTTGGCTCGCGGGACTCAACGCCGTCCGCACGCTGCGAGAGCAGCCACTGCTTGTCGCCCCGCAAACCTCTGCGATCGGGGCGTTGTGCCGATACGTGTCGAACGTGGAAACGAAGAACTTCCAGCCGGTGAACATTACATTCGGTTTGCTCGAACCTCTGCCGGTCGAGATTAGGAAGAAGGTCAAACAAAAGCGTGAGCGGCATATGATCCAGGTCGAGCGGGCGTTAAAAGAGTGGGATTCATTTATGGCGAGTTTGCACGGCCGGGACGTAGAGGCTCAGAAAGCGTAATGGCATTCTTGCATCCCGCCGACTTATCACTTTCGGAATGGCTCGTATTAGCAGGAATACTTCTGCTCGTCGTCTTATTGATTGGAGCTTTTCTGGCGTCGATGCTTTTCATAATCAGATTCTGGGTTAATAACAAATAGCTTGGAAACACTACTAGTGATCATCGCTGCGATCTTCGTCGTTGCATTGCTTTACTCGTCGGTAGGGCACGGCGGAGCGTCAGGTTATTTGGCAGTGATGGCATTTCTATCCGTCGCTCCGACAGTAACGCGTCCTACTGCTTTGGTCCTGAATGTGTTCGTCGCGTCGATCGGGGCAATTCAGTTTTACCGGGCCGGGTATTTCTCATGGAAACTGTTTTGGCCCTTTGCGGTTACGTCGATCCCCTTTGCATTTCTTGGGGGCATGATCACGCTTCCGATCAGTGTTTACCGGATCCTGCTGGGACTCGTGCTGCTTTTCGCCGCCTTTCGACTCGCCTGGAGTTTTTCACGGGATGCCGATCCGGTCACGCCGAAGATCTGGATCGCCCTGATTTGCGGAGCGGCGATGGGATTGCTATCAGGATTGGTCGGCGTAGGCGGGGGCATCTTTCTAACGCCGCTCCTACTTCTGATGAATTGGTCAGAAACCAAGACGGCTGCCGGGATATCGGCATTGTTCATCTTGGTCAACTCCGCGGCCGGCTTGCTGGGAAACTATCGGCAGGTCAGTGTACTGCCCGCCGATGTTTGGTTCTGGATCACCGCGGCTATCGCGGGCGGAATCGTCGGATCGCTGCTCGGTTCGCGTAAGTTTGAATCGCTTATGCTGCGGCGTGTACTGGCCGCCGTCTTGCTGTTTGCGGCTGTAAAACTTATCTTCGTCTAGGTACAAAATCGCCGTTTCCCGCATCAAACGATGCGAGAACTCGATATCAATGAAGTCCGCCTTGTTCATTCTCCTAATCTCCGCGATGACTGTGTTGCCCCAGTCGGGGCGTGTGAAGCCTGCTGAATCGCCGACTCCGAAACCGAAGGGAAGTTCACCGATTGTTTATTCCCCGACCCACAGCGATCGGCCGCGGGTCGCGGACCCGACCCCTTCGCCGCGCAGCGAAGATGCAGAGATCACTGTCGATTCAACGCTCGTCCCGATCCCCGTCACGGTGATCGATACAAACGGACGAGCTGTAACTAACCTTAAACTAAAGGATTTCGACCTTAAGATCGATGGAAAATCTGCTGAGATAGGCGAGGTATCGAGATCCGAAACTCCTGTACGCCTCGCTATGCTCTTCGATAATTCATCGAGCGTCGTGATCGCCCGCGAGTTTGAGAAGGACGCGGCTCTTAAGTTCTTTAGACGTGTGATCCGGCCCGAGAAGGACCTGGCTGCTTTGTTCAGCGTCTCAACGGTGACCAGGCTCGAACAGCCCTTTACCGCGGAGATCTCGTCTCTCACACGAGCGATCGAGCTATTCGCCGAGCCGACCGGAGCGACGGCATTGCTGGATGGTATGATCCAAGCTGCCGATTATCTGGCCGCCGTTCCCGGTCGACGCGTGATCGTTATAGTTTCTGACGGCGATGATACGGCGAGCGACTCAACCTTGGAGCAAGCGCTGCGGGCCCTCCAGCTTTCGAACGTCCAGGTCTATGTCGTTAAGACTACCGATTTCGAGAACTATAAACGCACGGGCTCGCGTCGCGGGAATGCTAATATTCGCCAGCTTGCGGCTGAGCGTCGCATGATCGAATTTGCGAATCAGACAGGTGGGATGGTCCATTCGCCACTCGACGAACGCGAGCTCGACGAGGCCTTTCGGCAGATCATTGCAGCACTTTCGCAGCAGTACATTCTCAGCTACTATCCGGATGACATATTGACCGACCGCGGACAATTTCGAGAGATAACGCTCGCGGTCAAGGGCAATGCGGCACTCACAGTCCGCACGCGAAAAGGGTATTATGTCCCTAAGCTATGAGCTTCCAGGCTTCCCTTACCGAATTTCTCCAGCACCTCAAATACGAGCGCAATCTTAGCGGTCATACGCTCCGCAATTACGAATCGGATCTCGAGCAGTTCAGGCAGTTTCTCTTTTCGATCGAGAAACGAGACGATTTTCCTGTTAAACAGATCGACAGATTGACGATCCGCGAATGGATGGCGAGGCTTCATGCGGCGGGGCTTAAGAAGGCTTCGATCGCAAGGAAGCTCGCGTCATTACGCACCCTCTTTCAATTCCTGATCCGCGAGGGCAAGCTTGAATCGAACCCCGCAAAGATGGTTGCCACGCCTAAGATCGAGCGCAAACTACCGACGCATCTTTCGATGGAAGACGCGGTCCGGTTTATTGAGACTCCGGATCTGTCGACCGATCTCGGTCGGCGTGATAGAGCGATACTCGAGTTTCTGTATGCGACCGGCATCCGCGTTGGCGAGCTGGTCAGCATCAATCTCACGGACATTGACTATCAGGAGCGAACAGCGCGGGTCTTCGGCAAGAGGCGAAAGGAACGGATCGTGCCGTTTCACAACGAAGCGCTGCAGGCTCTCATGCTATATCTTGACAGCACTCGGCCGCTGTTTCTGGCTAATGCACCGCTTGCTGATCGTGATGACAAGGCATGTTTTCTAAATTATCAGGGCACGCGGATCACGACTCGCAGCGTCGGGCGGATGATCGATAAATACATCAAGCTCTGTGCCGACGTCCACAAGATCTCGCCGCACTCGCTTCGGCATACGTTCGCCACACATCTGCTCGATTCCGGAGCAGACCTACGGGACATCCAGGAACTCCTCGGCCATGCCCGGCTTTCGACCACTCAGATCTACACTCAGGTCTCGATGGAAAAGATGATCGACGTATATTCCAAAGCACACCCAAAAGCGTAATTTGGGTGGTGACCAACTTTAAAATTTTAAATCCGGAATGCAGTATCTGAGCGGCCAGAGAGATGCGAATCTTCGAAGCTTCCGAGCGGTGTGGAACAGCAAAGTAGGAATGTGGCACGTGCCACAAGTTGAAGGATGAAGGTAAAGGATGAAGGATGAAGTGCCCTGAACATCGGATCTTTATCCTTTGTCCCTTATCCTTTATCCTTTCGATGTGGCACGTGCCACATTGATTTTTGGCCTGTGAGAATGACGCGGAAGGAAGCTGAGACGGCTGAGCGGGCTGAGCAATTAGGAAACGTTGCAG
>JAQSDP010000009.1 GCA_029945985.1 bacterium
CTCGCCGCAGTTGGTGCAGTCCGGATTGCTTCCGGTTGCGGCGGCCGGCGGAGCGGCTCCGATTTCACCGATGAAGACGGCGGATGCAGATACTCTTGTCGGCGGAACGTCGGTCTCGATGCAACTGACTCGGGGCGATTACAGCATGGCGGCAGCGGGAACTGTGACGCTTCGCGATGGCGACAAGATCTACGCGTTCGGCCATCCGTTTCTCAACCTCGGATCGTCGGACTTGCCGATGTCGGAATCACACGTGGTCACAGTGATCCCGAATATCAACAACTCGTTCAAACTGGCAGTACCCGACGCGATGGTTGGCTCGATGACGCAGGATCTCGCGACAGGCGTCTTCGGAAAGCTTGGCAAAGCTCCGGAGATGATCCCGGTTCGCATGAATATCCAGACGAGCCGTGGCGCGACCGAGACGCTCAACTTCGAGGTGGTACGTGATGAATTCCTGACGCCGCTGCTGCTGAACATGGCGATCTATACCGCCGTCACGGCAAACGAGCGCGGGCTTGGCGACACGACGGTAGACATCAAGGGCACAGTCAAACTCAAGGGCCAGCAGCCGCTTTTGATCGAGCGAAAATTCGCGGGAGCGCAAGCACAGCTGATGGCGTCGGGGTCGGTCGTTGCTCCGGTAGCAGCCCTGCTCAAAAGCCGCTTTGACGAACTCAAAATCGAAGGTGTAACGGTGGACGTCGCTTCGATCGACGGTACTCAGACGGCGGTTTTGGATCGCTTGTCGATCGACCGGACCCAGGTCACTGCAGGCGAGACGATCGAGATCCAAGCGTTTGCAAGGACAAACTCCGGCAAGGTTTATGTGCAGCGGATCCCGGTCACCATCCCGAAGGATACTCCTGCTGGAGCCTTCAAGATCATCATCGGCGACGGCAGCCAAGTGCAAAAGGACTCGGCGGCGCAGCACTTTGTTCCGGCGACACTCGCAGACCTTGTTTCGACGATAAATCGAATGAAGACCAGTGATCGGCTTTATGCCGTGGGAACGAGAACGAGCATCGGCGCCGTAATGGGTTCGAGCGAGATGCCCAACCTTCCGCCCTCGATGATCGCGACGCTCAACAACGACCGGACAACGGGAGTGGTAAAGCCGACTGTTCAGACGGTGGTCTTCGAAAAGGCCCTGCCGCCATCAGAGATGATCATTACCGGGCAGCAGTCGGTGTCGATCGAAGTAATAAGGTAAACTCTCGTGCCCAAGCCCGCGCGTTAGCAAGGGCGATACATTCAAGTCGGACGTGTCGCCCTCGCTTACGCGCGGGCTTGGGCATTTTGGTAAACTGGAGTGTGAATAACCTGAGCAACCTATTGCATGCCGCGAGTTTTGCGGCCCAGTGCCACACCGGGCAGAAGCGCAAGGGCGAACGCGGCGAACCTTACATCAATCATCCCTTAGAAGTCGCAAACCTTATCGCGAATGTTGGCGGTATTGACGACGTTGACATACTCATAGCGGCGATACTTCACGACACGGTCGAAGACTGCGACGTGACCGGCGATGAGATCACTGAACTGTTTGGCGAGCTAGTCGCGGGTTGTGTGCTCGAAGTCACCGATGATAAATCGTTGCCGAAGATGGAACGAAAACGGCTTCAGGTCGAACATGCTCCACACCTTTCGGACGGAGCGAAGATCGTCAAGCTAGCCGACAAGATCAGCAACATCAACGACATCACCAACAGCCCGCCCGCGGATTGGTCTATCGAGCGTCGCCGCGAGTACATCGAATGGGGGGCTTCCGTGGTGGCTGGATTGCGAGGCGCCAACGAATCTCTCGAACGGCACTTTGACGAATTGATGGAGAGGGCAATAACGAAACTCGGCTGATACTTATCACATTTCCCGTGTCACTTATTCCGAAATAAGTGAAATGTGATAAGTGAGAAGTTATAAGGCCGGGGCCTGTGAGTCGCCTTCGACCCAGACTTCGCCATCGGCAAACACCTCTTTTTTCCAGATGGGCACAGTGCGTTTAAGTTCCTTGATCAGCCATTCGCAAGCGGCGAATGCGGCTCGGCGGTGAGGTGCGGCTACCGAGATGACGACGCTGGTCTCGCCGATCTCAAGCTTACCGAGTCGATGGACGATGCCGACGTTTGCGATCTCGAACTCGCTTTTTACCTGCTCGACCAGCTTCTGCATCTCCCTGATCGCCATCGGCTCGTAGGCTTCGTAAACGAGGTATTCAGTTTCTCTGGTTTCGCCGGTTTGCTTGTCTTTAGTGAAACGTCTCGCGTAACCGTCCAATGTCACCGTCGCCCCGCACTCCGGCGGCACCACTCGTCGGGCGACGGAAGTGATGTCGATAGGTTCGGTTGTGAGTTCGGTGTAGTCCATTGATGTTAGCCGCCTGAAACCGCGGTGAAGAGGGCGACCTCCTCGCCGTCTTTTAGGAGGGTGTCGGGGTCGGCGTATTCTTCGTTTATCGCGATTAGAAGTTTGTGTTTTGCGAGGGCCGGGTGATCCTTTGAGAGTTGGTCGATGATGGATTTGGCGGTGGCGGCTTCATCCGCCCTTATCTCAAGCTCTCGCGACCCGACCGTGTCGGCAGTAGCTCCAAAAAAAAGTACAGTAACTTTCACTCAACAATGAGCCCTTATTTAAGCGCCCTAACTGACACTACTTGATCGCTCCGGCAAGCGGGCTCGATGCAGACGCGTACAATCGCTTCGGCATTCGGCCCGACAAATATCCGAGGCGACCGGCTTGGACGGCTAGTTTCATGGCGGTGGCCATGGCGGGCGCGTCGCCGGCTTCGGCGATGGCGGTGTTCATTAGGATGGCGTCGGCGCCGAGTTCCATTGCTATCGCAGCATCAGACGGAACGCCTACTCCCGCATCGACGATGATCGTCGCGTCGGGGAGCTGTTCGCGCATTATTCGCAGGTTAGATGGATTCTGGACGCCCATTCCTGAACCGATCGGGGCCGCGAGTGGCATCACGGCCGGGCAGCCCGCGTCGAGCAGTTTCTTCGCCATTATCAGATCGTCGGTGAAATACGGCAGCACGATGAAGCCCTCGGCGACGAGAACCTTCGCAGCTTCGAGAGTTTGCTCGTTATCGGGCAGGAGCGTGACCGGATCGCCGATTACCTCGAGCTTAATCCATTCAGTGTCGAGCGCTTCCCTCGCAAGTCGTGCCGTGCGGATCGCGTGGTCAGCGTCGTAGCAGCCGGCCGTGTTCGGCAAGATCTGCATCGACGGGTTGAGGTGGTCGAGAAACGATTCGGTCTTGCGGTCAAGCGGGACGCGATTTACAGCGACCGTAACCATTTCCGCCCCCGAGGCGACGTGAGCCGCCTTCATCTCTTCGTGCGAGCGATATTTGCCCGTGCCGATGATCAGGCGGGACGTGAATTCTTTTCCTGCGAGTAGAAACTTGTCTGGCATTTGTAGATAGAGTTTCACGCAAAGGCGTTCAGAGTTCAAGCTTTAGCTTGTAGCCGTTGCCGATCGGCGTTTCGTGGTAACGGATGCAAGCTAAAGCCTGAACTCTGAACATCATCCCCCGCCGACGAAGTGGACGACTTCGATCGTGTCGTTGTCGGCCACGTCCGTAGAATCCCAGTCTTGTTTGCGGATGACTTGTTTGTTGAGCTCGATCGCGACACGCTGTTTCGGAAAGTCGAGCGCGTCGAGAAGGCTGGCGAGCGTCGAGACGCCGTCAAGTTTGCGTGCCTCGCCATTGATGAAGATCGTCATATCACGATATTCTCGCAGGCGAATGCGTTGCACAAGCCCACGCGTGAGCAAGGGCGACATATGGAGCTTGAGAGTATCACCCTTGCTTACGCGCGGGCCTATGCATTTTTAGCCATGCGCAACGACGCGGCGGAATTCTACTTCTTCTCCGTCGGCTGATGCTCGGACGAGGAGTGCGGCGCGGCCTTCGGAGAAAGACGGAAACTGAAGATTGATCTTGGCGATGCCGCTGGCATCAGTGCGGGCGTGGAAGATCACCGGACGGAAGCTGGAGCCGAGAACCTTTACCATTACCTGGGCGTCGGCGATCACTTTATTCTGTGTCCCGCGGCAGACCATGAAGGTGACGGACTTGTGTTCGCCGCCGCGAAAACGCGAATCCCCGAGGAGTTGGATAGAAAGCTTGTTATTTACCGGCCGCTCCTTCCCGATCATTTCACTGAGAACCTCGACTGCTTCGTCGGGTAGGAGAATCTCTTCTTCGATCACTGCATACGCGTCGAGGTCGAGATCGATCGGCTTGGAGACGGCAGCCGGTTCGCCGTCGGGGATCGGCATTGGAATAGCTGGGATATCAAGTTCGAACGATCCCGGTGCGACACCGCCGACGGCGAATTCCACTTTAGGAACCTCCGTGACTGCCTTGGCTGCCGCCGATTCCTCGCTCATCCTGATCAGGTCTTCGAGCCGCCCGCCCTTCACCGCGGCGCATATTACTCGATGTTGTTTATTGAGCCGTTCGGAGAGTACTATTTCGTCTACCGAACCGCTGACGATCAAGTCGTCATAGGGAGTCCGTTTGCTGGCGAGAATGGTCCCGCGATCATAGATCAGGGACATTATCATCGGACGCGCCAAACCTTTATCTTCGGTCTGCACGTGATAGGTAGTCCCCTCGAACTGTACGTCGGTATTAAATCCGGTTATCACTGTGGTGTTTCGTGCTGGTCGTGCGAAACTTAGCGGGGTCGGGATGATCCGTTTCGCACCTTCAAAATTATCATACGCGGACGAAGGCGGTCAACGATTTTATGGAAGACAACTAGCAAATTCGGGCATTCCGACCGCTTCGAATGGTGCCCGCACAGGGACTCAGCACATAGGGCGGAGTGCCTTGACACTCAATACTCCTTAACTTACGATAAGCTTTGTTCCAACAGACAGTTCACCGCGCTTTGGGTTGCTCTTCCCTGGAGGTTCGAGCGGAAAACATGACCGCAGGAGCTATCGCATAAATGCCTTCGTTCAACATAATGGATTACGCCCCGATCGGGATCATGTTCCTTGTGGCGATCGGGTTTGCCGCTAGCCAACTGCTGGTGACACAACTGATCGGCCCGAGGAAACGTACGGCAACGAAGCTGATGCCGTATGAATGCGGCAAAGATCCCGTCGGCGGCGCCCGGGATCGGTTCTCGGTAAAGTTTTACACGGTTGCGGTCATCTTCCTCCTCTTCGATATAGAAGTCCTGTTCATTGTTCCCTTCGCCGTCGCATTCAAGAGCCTTTTGGGTCTGGAGCAGTTGAGCGGCATCGCCTATGGAACGATCGCACTGATCGAGATCCTGGTATTCTTGAGCACGCTTGTGATCGGATATGTTTATGTCTGGCGCAAGGGCACCTTCGAATGGGGATTGCAGGCCCGGGCTGAGGCTCGTGCAGAGGCTAAAACGCAGGCGGTCAAGACTCGCCGGGAACGAAAACGTCCGCTTCCGGTTAAGTCAACGTCGCCGGCAGAAGCATAGGCGTTTTCGGCATCCAAATTTGGTATGGGTTTAGAAAATCAAGTATTCGAATCGCTTCCGGACGTTGTCACCGTAAAGCTCGACGCCGTGGTCAACTGGGCTCGCAAGAGCAGTCTTTGGCCGGCTACGTTTGGTCTGGCTTGCTGCGCGATCGAGATGATGAACACGGTGTCCGCTCGAAACGACCTTTCGAGGTTCGGTGCGGAGACGTTTCGTGCTTCGCCGCGGCAGGCTGACGTGATGATCGTCTCCGGCCGTGTATCGCGGAAAATGGCTCCGGTGCTGCGTCGAATTTACGACCAGATGCCGGAACCGAAATGGGTCATCTCGATGGGGGCATGTGCCACGTCGGGCGGTGTTTTCGATAACTACGCGATCGTGCAGGGCGTGGATAAGATCGTGCCCGTTGACGTTTATGTCCCCGGATGCCCGCCGAGGCCTGAAATGCTCATTCACGCCATTACGATGCTCCAGGAAAAGATCATGAACGAGTCGGTCAAGGACCGGCCGGACACGTTCGAGACCGAATCTCGGGAATCTAAGGTGCCCGGAACGCTTCCGATAACGGAAGGTACCGCCCTCGAACGCGAGACTGAGGTCGAGGTCGCACAGAATCAAACGTCACGACCGTATACGATTCCGTCGCGGCACGAGAGACGGCGATCTTCGTAAGACCAATGCACAGGCCCGCGCGTTATCAGGGGCAATAGGTGCAACCTTGAGTGTATCGCCCCGCTAATGCGCGGGCTTCTGCCAAAAAAGAGATATGACGGAAAGGCTTCACGGCTTTGTCGAAAAACTAAGAGAGCGAGATGCTTCGTGGGTCGGGGAGGTCGTCGAGGCGTTCGGCGAGGTGACTGTCATTGTTCCCCGCGAAGGCATTCTCGAGGCCTGCTACTTCCTGCGTGACGAGCACGATTTCGACCTGCTCGCCGATATTTGCGGGGCGGATCGCGGACCCGAGGAAGATCCGCGCTTCGAGGTGAATTATCACCTCTTCTCGACCGTCCATTTTCAGCGATTGCGTCTAAAGGTGCTTCTATCGGAAGATGACGCAAAGGTCGAGTCAGTAACGGACGTTTGGCGAACGGCTGATTGGCACGAACGGGAGACGTTCGACATGTTCGGGGTCAAATTCGAAGGTCACGAAGACCTTCGCCGTATCCTGCTTCCCAGCGATTTCGACGGACACGCACTTAGGAAAGATTACCCGCTCCGCGGCTACGAGCCGTACAGCATGAATTAACGCATGGCTACTGCAGTTGAGAACATTCCCGGCGTGGAAGTAATGGACTCGGCACTTGAGTCTCAGATGACTCTGTCGATGGGACCACAGCACCCATCTACTCATGGCGTGCTTCGACTCGATCTGCGGCTGGACGGCGAGCTGGTGATCAAGGCGATCCCGGACATTGGCTATCTCCACACAGGAATGGAGAAGCTTTTCGAATACAAGAAATATCAGCAGGGCATTGTGATCACGGATCGGATGGATTATCTCAATCCATTGGGGAACAATCTCGTTTACGTGATGGCGGCGGAGAAGCTGCTGGGAATCGAGATCCCGGAGCGTGCTCAGATCATCCGCGTACTGATGTGCGAACTGCAGCGGATCGCCTCGCACATGGTGTGGTTTGGGACGTCGTGCCTCGATATGGGCGCGATGACCCCGTTCTGGTTCACGTTCAAAGAGCGAGAGAAGATCCTGAATATCATCGAGTCAGCGTCGGGCGGCCGCATGACCCCGAGCTATTTCCGCATCGGCGGATTGATGATGGACCTGCCGGCAGGGTTCGAGAACCGCGTAAAGCAGTTTCTCGACGGGTTTCCGGATGCATTGAAAACCTTTGACACGCTTATAACCGGCAACACGATCTGGCACAGCCGCACCCAGGGCATCGGCGTGATCTCTAAGCAAGACGCGATCGATTGGGGATTGACCGGGCCCTGCCTTCGCGGCAGCGGCGTGGATATCGACCTTCGCAGGGATAATCCTTACACGGGTTACGAAACTTACGATTTCGAGGTTCCTGTTGAGCACGATGGCGATGTGTGGTCGCGATTCCTTGTGCGTATGCGAGAACTTCGCGAATCGCACAAGATCGTAAAACAGGCTCTCGAACGTCTGAAACCGGGGCCGACGAAAGCCGACGCACCGAAAGTCGTACTTCCCGACCGCGACGATATGCGAAAGCATATGGATTCGCTGATCCACCACTTCCTCATCGTCGCAGAGGGATTCAATGTCCCCGAGGGCGAGGTCTATCACGCGATCGAAGCGTCAAAGGGCGAACTCGGCGTCTATATGAAATCCAATGGCGGGCCGAAACCGGAGCGCGTCCACTTCCGCGGGCCATCGTTCGTGAATCTCTCCGCCCTGCCCGTCATGGCCGAGGGTGAGATGATCGCGGATGTCGTGGCGATCATCGGATCGCTGGATATTGTGCTTGGGGAGATCGATCGATAATTGAGCATGGCTACAGCTACCCCTACAAGTTTCACAGACAAAGTTGAATATTCACCTGAGATCGCTGAGTTCTCACCGGCGGTGGTCGAGGAGATGCGGTCGCATTTGACGAAGTATCCTGCGGACCGGACGCGTTCCGCGTTGATCCCGCTGTTGTTCGTTATCCAGCGCGAGCGTGGATGGATCGACAACGCGGGTGTGAATTTTCTGGCGAAGTTTTTAGATCTTGAAGTGACCGACGTGTGGGAAACGGCGACGTTCTACACAATGTTCAATATGCGCCAGGTCGGCCGGCATCATATTCAGATCTGCAAGACGCTTTCGTGCAGGATCATGGGCGAGCCGGAGATCACCGATCATATCTGCTCGAAGCTCGGCATTCATCCCGGCGAAACGACCGAAGATGGCCGCTTTACGGTCACGATGGTCGAATGCCTCGGAAGCTGTGGCACAGCTCCGATGATGCAATTAGGTTTCGATTATTATGAGAACCTGACGAAGGAGTCAGTCGACAAGATCCTGGAAGGCTGCAAATAAATATGACCAACGGCGAGATCATCAAGGGATTGTACGATTCATTCGCAACGGGAGACGTGCCCGCGGTCTTAGGCGCTTTTGACGCAAATATTTCGTGGACGGAAGCCGCCGGGTTTATGTACGCGGGTACGTACGACGGGCCGAACGGTGTCCTAGAGAATGTGTTTATGAAGCTCGGGACCGAGTGGGAAGGCTTTCAGGCCGTCCCGCGAAAGGTCGTTGACGGCGGTGATGGAAACGTGGCGGCGTTCGGCACATATTCCGGCAAGTTTCTGGCGACCGGCAAGAGTGCCTCCGTTCCGTTCGCACACGAGTGGGAACTTAAGGACGGCAAGATCACCAAGTTTGTTCAGCATACGGATACGCAGGTCTTCACCAACGAACTCGGCTTATAGATACCGACGGGCCTTCGTGCTCGGAGCTCTGTTTTATGGAAATCAAAGCAATAGGTTGCGAACCATTGCAGCTAAAGCGAATGCACATCGAGAATGGGCATACGCTGAAGGTTTATAAGGATACGGGCGGTTACGCGAGTTTGAAGAAAG
>JAQSDP010000010.1 GCA_029945985.1 bacterium
TTCGGATACAGTTTTTGTAAGCGGCGGTCTACGATATGACCAGTGGGAGAATTTCCACGGGCTTTCCGTCACGCGGTCGCTGCTAACCGGGAGGACATCTACAGCTGCTTTTCCCGACCGCAACGAATCCGCTTGGAGCCCGTCTGCCGCGATTCTTGTCCAAGCGACACGGGAACTGTCATTCCGTGCCGCAGCATCGCGGAGCTTTCGCTCGCCAACGCTCAACGAGCTCTACCGAGGCTTTCGAGTAGGCAGCGTGGTAACAAACGCGAATGAGAATCTTCTTGCTGAACGAGCGTCGAATTACGAAGCTGGGATCGTATATCGGAAAGGCAATTCCTCTGTTCGAGCCAACGGCTTTCTGACGAACATCGACCGTGCTATATCGAACGTGACGATCCTATCGACGCCGTCCCTCATCACGCGCCAGCGACAAAACGCCGGCAAGACGCGGACTGCGGGCCTTGAGATAGACGCCGAAACAAAGATCGGTGATCTCAGCCTAAACGCCGGCTATCTTTTCGCCGATTCGCGAGTGGCCGAGTTTCCGTCGAACCCTTCGCTCATCGACAAGTTCATATCGCAGGTCCCACGTCACCAATTCACCTTCCAAGTCCGCTACCCGCTGCGTTTATGGACCTTCTCCCTCCAAGGCCGCGCCGCGAGCGAGCAATTCGACGACGACCTGAATCAGTTCCCTCTCGAACCTTACTTCCAGCTCGACGCGTTTGTGTCGCGAAAGATCGGCGAAAAATTCTCGATCTTCGCCGCCATAGAAAACGTGTTCAACTCAAGATATTCCACCGGCCGCACTCCGATCCGAACCGTCAGTTCGCCGATCAACGTTCGGGCGGGAATTCGATGGAATTAAGCAGGCTCGATCTTATCCCGCAGCCAGGATGCCAGTTTTTCTTCAGAGAGTGATCCTTGTTTTAGGATGTGTCCGGGTAGAATCCGATTGATGTTCGCTATGCTTCAAGGGCCGATCAGGGTGCAGAAGAGATTTTCGCAGGGTTCGGATCTCAAAAATGCGGTGCAGGGTGCGCAGTTTGGTTTGCAACGTTTCGGTGCGTTCCGGCGAGATCGCGCACGTTGACCGTTTCGATCGCTTCGGGCTGCCCGAATGAGATCTGCCGCTACGACAAATCTGAACGCTCCGACGTAAACGAAAAGGCTGCCCGATCGGACAGCCTTCGCTTTAGTCCGATGAAAATAACTACTCCGGCTGACCCTTACACCCGGCGTTGTACAGGGCTGGCTGCTTGGTGCTGATGATGGGAAAGTTCTCGGCTTCCTTATTGATATCCAGCCAGGGCATATATTCTTCAGGGATAGACATATCCGAAAAAATGGCTTCAACAGGGCATTCCGGCAGGCATGCATCGCAATCGATACAGGTATCGGGGTTGATCAGCAGCTTATCAGGCAGCTCATGAAACGCCTCGACGGGGCATACGGCGGCACAGTCCGTGTATTTACATTCGACACAAGGTTCGGCAACGATGTAGGTCATCTTCTAGCGAGAACTCCTTTTCACAAGGGTGAAAATCAAAGTAAAACCCTAATATTCAAGAGTATAGCTTGTCAAACGGTTGCATGTTAGAATGCCTGCATACTCAACGTTTACGGCTCATTATATTTTCGAGACGACAAAATAACTTATGAAAGCGGAACGCGAATTATCGCTAGACTTCCTGCGTGTGACTGAAGCGGCAGCCATAGAATCGGCCAGGACGATGGGCCAGGGCGACCGTAAACACAGCGATCATGTAGCCGTCGAGGCAATGCGCGAAGTGATGGACACCGTGCCGATGCGAGGCCGCATCGTGATCGGCGAGGGCGAACGCGACGAGGCTCCGATGCTCTATATCGGCGAGGAACTCGGCGGAAGATCGTATTCGGAAGAATCTCGAAAGGATTTTCCGGAGGTCGACATTGCGGTCGACCCGCTCGAAGGCACGAACCTTTGTGCCCTTGGAGCAAACAACGCCATCGCGGTCTTGGCAGCCGCAGAGCGTGGCGGACTGCTCAACGCACCCGACATCTACATGGACAAGATCGTCGTCGGGCCGTCGTGCAAGGGCGCCGTCGATATCGAAGCCCCGGTGGCTGATAATTTGAAGAATATCGCGCGCCGACTTGGCCGCGATGTCGATGATCTGACGGTGATGTGTCTGGATCGACCGCGGCATAAGGAACTTGTGGCTGCTGTGCGTGCGAGCGGTGCTCGAATCCGTCTTATTTCGGACGGCGATCTTTCGGCAGGCATTTCGGCGGCGGTCGCGGGAACTAATATTCACGCGCTAATGGGCATCGGCGGCGCTCCCGAAGGCGTTATCACGGCCGCAGCGATGAAGTGCCTTAATGGGGAAATTCAGGCGAAACTCGTGTTCGATTCGGCAAGACTTGGCGTTGATGCTTCGAAAATTCCGCCGAAGGAAGAATTGCTGGAGCGACTCAAGGACATGGGAATCTCGGACGAGAACAAGATCTACGACACCAACGATCTTGCTCCCGGCCGTAAGATAATTTTTGCGGCGACAGGAGTGACCGACGGGGCTCTTCTTCGCGGCGTTAGGTTCTTCGGGGCGGGGAAACGAACACATTCGGTCGTTATGACAACAGATAGCAAGAGCATCAGATTCGTCGATACGGTCCACGTCGAGGGCGGGCCTGATGCAGTAATTAGATTCTGATCTCAAAGTCAGCTCCGCATGCTGGTATCTAGATCTTGGGCCGCGAAAGCGGCAGGTACGTTGGTAACCGCTGTGCTCAAAGGGAGAAATGAATGGCAGGAAGTGTAGATGTTCTGAGCGAGGCTTATGCCGCTTCGGTAACCGCCGAAGCGGCTATAACAGAAAACGGCGGCAAGCTGATCGTGCTTACCGCTCCGCTGACCGAGGCGATCGACCACGCAGGTTACTTCATACAGATGGCGATGGCATCGCTGCCCATCTGGATGGAGGGCGTGATCAACCGCAAATATCCGAACTGGCGCGAGGTCGAGCGTTACGAAGACGGCTCGGCGAAGTATATGCCCGCCGGAGTTCGTCTGGTCGAGAAATCGCTGGAACGAGCTTATTCCAAAGACGATATCGTCTCTTGCTTCCCAGAAGACCTCGACAGATTCATTGGGCCAAATACTCGAGTTGTTGCGGTTTCCACTCATAATCCTCTCGGCGTTACATTCGCCGCCGGTGTTTATACCTCGATCTTCGGTTCGTCGAAGATGCCGATTAATTCACACTATTCACGCGAGCTTTTCGCACAGATCAAGAACAATAAATACCGCGATAATTTTAAGGTGATCGTCGGCGGCTCGGGCGGCTGGCAGATCATTCAGACCGATCTGTACGATGAACTCGGCGTTGACTGCGTAGTCGAGGGCCGAAGCGAATCGAACGACACGCTGGATCTCTTTGCCAAGGCCGTCGCCGGCGAAGACATTCCCAAGGAAATAACGGTTAAGCATCCGCAGGAACGCGATGCCATCCTGTTTCCTGACACCCGTACGACCTTTGGCGTGGTCGAGATGACGACGGGCTGCGGACGCCGATGCAAGTTCTGCGTGCCTGATCTAAATCCGCAGATAGACCTTCCCAAGGACAAGATCATGGGCGCGGTCCGTGCGAACGTCCGCGAGGGTAATAAGCAGATCTCGCTGGCGACGGAGGATATGTTCATCTGGGGACAAGTGCATACCGACACGCCGTTCTACTTTCCTAATCGAGAGGCTCTCGTCGATCTCTACAAGAGCGTCGTCGAAACACCCGGCGTCGAGCAGCATGTGCTAAGCCATTCGACGATCGCTCCGGCGGTAGTCGATCCGATATTGATCAAGCAGCTTTCCGATCTTCTGCTGCCGAAGAGCCCGATACATTTTCCGTATCTGAGCTCGCACCCCGAGAAAAAGGCCCTCGCTCCGCTGATCGGTCTCGAGACCGGCTCAGTGACGATGGCGAAAAAGATAATGCCCGGCAAGGCCGTGCCCTTCGCGATCGATCATTGGCAGAGCGTCGTGCTCGAAGGATTAAAAGTCCTTAATGAAAACAACTGGTTCCCGGCAATGACGCTGATCGTCGGCAACCCGGACGAAACCGACGAAGATAACATGGCTACGCTCGATCTCATTTACGAGATGGAACGCCGCGGGCTGTTCGCATTCCTTATCCCGTCGATCTTCACGCCGCTCCACGACACTCGGATGGAAATGGAGAAAGGTGTCACGCAAACCAAGCAACTCACCCCGCTGCAATGGCAGTTGATGATGAAGTGCTGGAAAATGAACCTGCGTCCCGGCCAATACAGTTGGTGGGGCCCGACAGCTTGGCGATTAGGTTCGGTGGGTATGTGGCTATACAAACTTCGTAAGCTGAACGGGCCGAGCTTTACTTATCCGCTCCTTATGTTCTCCGGTGCCTTGAGCGAAAAGCGGCTCGAGAAGATGGGCAAGATCTATATCGGAAAGCCGATCAAGACGCTGACCCGAGCAGAATTGATCAAGACCGTTAGCCCGAAAATGTGGAAGCACTTTCGCGAGGACAACGGTGATCTTCCGGAAGAATCACAGGCAGCGGTTGCCTAGATCGTTGTTCCGTTCCATTTCGCGAGGGTCAATTTGTTCCATTGGGAACAGACCTGATAGGTACGCGAACTTTCGCTAATTTCCCGGCCCTTTGTAAGTCGTTTGTTTCGTTTCGTTTTGCGTCGGTGATTTTGTTTCATTTGAAACAGGATCTAAGACTTACACCAATTTTCAACAACTTACAGGCAGTCAAATTTTCAAAGATCTTCTGCGTTCAAAAAGCGGGGAAAGTATGTTCGCATTTCGTTGCGTAGAATGTCAATAGTTTTATGCACGCAACAGGCGTCGAATTTCGGCGTGCCTGATCGACCTCAAGACTTGTTAGAATCTTAACAATGACTCAACCCGCAGAGAGCTATGTGCCGATCGCGAAAATTCGGACCCAGTCCTATCGATCCTGGGCGATCGCATTGACGGTCGTCGCGGTGTGGCTTCTGATGATCGTCCTGCCGCCGATCTTAGCGGCAAGCGGGAACACCGGAATTTCATCACCGCTGTATCATTTCTTCAGCTATATTTGCCACCAAATGCCAGCGCGGTCGTTCCATCTGATGGATCACCAACTAACGGTCTGTTCGCGATGTTTTGGCGTCTACTTCGGATTGCTATTTGGGATTGCGATCTATCCGCTTTGGCGAAGTGTCGAGAATATTGATCCGCTGCCGCGAATGTGGCTTTTCGCGTCGATGGTCCCGATCGCGATCGACTGGTCGCTGGGAGTCTTTGGCATCTGGGAAAACAACCACTTTTCGCGATTCGTCACGGGGCTTATCCTCGGCCTCGGATGTGCGACTTACATTATGCCGGCGTTGGTTGAGATCGTAAGGAACATATCCGGCGGAAGGTCAACCGGACTGGTGCGGTGAGCTTCCCGCTCACCCACGAGGCCGGCGGGACGCTGGCCGCTCCCGTCCGAACATTCGTTGACTATAGTTCGTAGAAGTAGCAGAATTGGAGGTTAGCGATATGAGTTTTGACCGTGAATCTGCCACTGAGGCCGCGAAGCGAGATCTTGCCCGCAGGCTGGGAGTGAGCGAGGGTGAAGTGTCTGTTTCGGGCGTGAACGACCGGGATTTTCCGGATATGTCATTGGGAGCTCCTGTGGGGGACGAGGCGTCGGCGATGATGATCGCGACGGGCTGGGAGATCGGGCTTAAGGCCGACGGCAAGACATACGAATATCGGGCGGATAAGTATCAGCTTCGGGCGAAAGGATTCGAAGGAAAGAACTATCTCGTCAAGGGATAACGGCATCTAAATGTTTAGTGCTTGGGGTTCAGGAGTATTTATATGAATCGCGGTAATTTTTTGGTTCATTTGATGGTTGCGGTGATCTTGATCGCGTTAGCGGCGGTCGTTGGCCAGATCGGTCGCTGGCGTACGATGCTGAAGGTGCAGGACACGACGCCGAGGAAAGTGAACACCGTTCCGTCGGTCAAGGTTGTCGAAGGCGATGGCAAGCCAGAACTCCTGGTGAAGTTCAAGCCGAACGTTGGCCGTGCACAGATGGACCGGATCGCTGCCTCGCTGAACGACCGGATTGACGACAGTTATGAGGCGATCAATGGCCTGACCGCCGTCGATGATCTTGATTACGCCGATATCTCCGAGGTTTTGAGGCAGTACCAGGCTATGTCGGATGTGGTCGAATATGCCGAACCTAACTCCGAGATCGCACTGGACGATTCGGTTGACCGAAACTCCCGGCCTGAAGCACTTTCGCCGAATCCTGTCGGTGCTCCGAACGATCCGCTATTTGCGGACCAATGGGCATTGAATAACACCGGTCAGAACGGCGGCAAGGCGAATGCACATATTGATGCTTTGAAGGCTTGGGCAAAGACCCAGGGCAGCGCAGAAGTTGTGGTCGCCGTACTCGACACGGGTGTGGATTATACCCACAAAGATCTCGCAGAAAATATGTGGATCCGCCCGGCGAACCTGCCGCAGTATGTAGACGCGGATCTAGGCACGGTCAACGACATGCACGGCTTTGACGCCAACGTAAACGCTGCCGATCCGATGGACGATAACGGACACGGAACGCACGTCGCTGGAATTATCGGGGCCGAAGGTAACAATGGCGAAGGCATTTCGGGTATCAACTGGAACGTCAAGATCATGCCGCTGAAGTTTCTTGGACGCGGCGGGTTTGGGTCGGTAAACGACGCTATCGAATCGATCAACTACGCGATCGACCGCAAGAAGAACGGCGTAAACCTCCGCGTGATCAACGCAAGCTGGGGATCGACGCAACGTTCGAAGGCGCTTGAAGATGCGATCCGCGCTGCTGGCGAGGCGGGAATTCTATTTGTTGCCGCCGCCGGAAACAGCAGCACCGATAACGATCGCCGGGCACATTACCCGTCGAACTACGATCTGCCGAATATGCTCAGTGTCGCCGCTTTGGACCGCAGCGACGCTCTCGCAAGCTTTTCGAATTATGGAGCAAAGACGGTTCACGTTGCGGCTCCGGGACGAGAGATCACGTCTACGTGGTTGGGCGATCAGTATCGGGAAGCTTCGGGGACCTCGATGGCGGCACCGCAGGTATCAGGCATTGCCGCTTTGATCCTCGCTAACGAGCCGAAACTTTCGATGCCGAAGCTTCGTGAGCGGATAATGAAGTCGTCGGATCCGATCGACTCGCTCCTTGGTAAGGTCGTCGTTGGCGGACGCTTGAACGCCGCTAAGGCGCTCGGAGATTAACCACTAACCATCTGCCACACGCCGCCGACGAAATGGGGCGTTGGCTGGCCCGCGGATAGATCAACTCACAATCTGAACAAAGCTAAAGCCTTGCAAATGCAGGGCTTTTCTTTTTGTGCAAAGGTTCGTAAAGATTGGCATATTCATTGCAATAACCAGGACAAGCAATGCTTGGGCATTGCGCGGACATAACTTTTCGGGGAGAATACAATGAATCGAATCAGTAAATTAATCGGTGTCGGAGCGTTCGCGTTGATGTTCCTCGCGTTGCCCTCGATCGCATCAGCCCAGTATTATCCGGGCGGCAATGGCGGTTACGGTAATGGCGGTTACGGAAACGGTGGTTACGGAAACGGTGGTTATGGCAACAACCGAAATAATCGTGACTTGCGGGGTACGATCCAGAACCTGAAGAATCGTGCACGAAATTTTGAGAATGCTACGAACCGTGCGGAAGATCGCCGCGACGATCGTGACGATCGGTCGGGCAACAACCGCAACGGCGGCTGGGGTAATAATCGGAACGGCGGCTGGAACAATCGCGGCGGAAACGTTGGTCGGTTAGAGGATCTTGCAGACAACTTCCGACGTGCTACGGACCGACTGGAAGATGCTTACGGTAATGGCCGCAACCTGAACGGAAGCCGCGACGAAGCTCGTAGAGTTCTGGATATCGGCAGTCAGATGGAGAATGAACTCCGAAACCTCCGCGGTGACCGCAACCTCGAGCGTCAATGGAGCCAGATCCGCAACGACCTCAATGCCGTCAGCAACGTATATGGCGGATATTACGGAAACGGCGGTTATAACAACAATCGCAACGGCGACTGGCGTAATCGCGTTCCATTTCCGCTTCCTTTCTAGAATCCAACAACTGAATACGCGTGAGGGTCCGGCCTCGAAAGGGTTCGGGCCTTTCTTTGTTTTCTATCCGGAGTTCAAGGTTTAGCTCGCCTATGGTAGTTTCAAAACGGGGGTCTCAACAGTCGCAAGTGAAGCTTGAACTCTGAACTCTATGCCAGGCATTCTCTATCTCGTCGCTACTCCGATCGGCAACCTTCAGGATATGACCTTTCGGGCGGTCGAGGTGTTAAAGTCCGTCGATGTGATCGCTTGCGAAGACACTCGGCATACGCGGAAACTTCTCAACGCGTTCGAGATCACAACGAAGCTAGTCAGTTATCACGAACAGAATGAACTCGAACGAGCAGATGAACTCGGGCGGATGCTTTCTGATGGTCGATCTGTCGCGGTAGTGTCGGACGCCGGCACGCCTGGGATCAACGATCCGGGCTTTCGACTCGTTCAAAAAGCGGTCGAGATCGGTTCGGACGTAGTCCCGATCCCGGGGGCAGTGGCGTTCGTCAACGCCGTGGTCGTCTCCGGACTGGCGACTGATTCGATCTACTTCGGCGGGTTTCTTCCATCAAAGACCGGCGAGCGCAAAAAACGGCTACGCGAGGTTGCCGAAATTCCCGCAACGCTCGTTTTTTATGAAACTCCCCACCGAATTGCCGCTGCCCTCAGCGATGCCGCCGCGGTATTGGGAGAACGGGATGCGGCGGTCGCGCGGGACTTGACGAAGCTTCACGAGGAAATTCTCCGAGGACCTCTTTCCGAACTTCAGTCTCGTTTTGATGATGATCATCCAGCGCGTGGCGAGA
>JAQSDP010000011.1 GCA_029945985.1 bacterium
CGGGAAACACCGTGGTACTCAAGCCGTCTTCCGATTCGCCGACGATCGCGGCAAAGTTTATGGAGATCGTGGAGGAGGTCGGGTTGCCGAACGGCGTCATCAATTTCCTAACCGGAAGCTCAGCTACGGGCGAGGCGATGACGACCAGTCCCAAAACGCGGTTCATTTCGTTTACCGGTTCTAAAGGGGTAGGGCTTCACATCAACGAAGTTGCAGCCAAACCGCGTGAAGGTCAGATCTGGATTAAGCGCGTAATCGCCGAGATGGGCGGTAAGGATGCGATCGTCGTGGCAGACGACGCCGACCTTGATTCGGCCGCCACGGGTGTCGTCCAGGCCGCATTCGGATTTCAGGGACAGAAATGTTCAGCGTGTTCCCGTCTGATCGTTGACGAAACGGTTCACGACGAACTGCTTGAAAAGGTCGTCGCGTTGACCGAGGAACTCAATATAGGCCAGCCCGCCGAGGCTGACACAAATGTGGCCGCGGTCATTAACAAGAAGGCGTTCGATAAAACTCTTGAGTACATCCAGAAAGGCGTCGAAGAAGGCGGTGAGATCGCGATCGGCGGAACGGGTGACGATTCTCAAGGATATTTCATCCTACCGACGGTCATCTCAAATGTACTCCCGGGAGACACAATCGAACAGGAAGAGATTTTCGCTCCAGTCCTCGCGGTGATCAAGGCGCGGGACTATGACCATGCACTTGAGATCGCAAACGGCACCGAATTCGGATTGACCGGAGCCGTTTATTCTAAGTCCGAGGAGCGTCTCGAACAGGCCCGACGTGATTTTCATGTCGGCAATCTCTATCTGAACCGTAAGTGCACGGGAGCCCTCGTTGGAGTAAATCCGTTCGGCGGGTTCAATATGAGCGGCACGGATTCAAAGGCCGGCGGGCGCGAATACCTGATCCAGTTCATGCAGGGCAAGTCGATCGCGAGAAAGGTATAGATATGAAGAGTCTGTTGTTTTTGATCTTGATTCTCGGACTTGTAACCGCCGCCGACGCGCAGCGTCGTCCTGCGGCAGCACCTGTGAAGACGGTCATCTTTGCGGTACTTAACGACGGAAAGGCGATCGAGCCCATCGGGTATATCGGCGCCAAGGGATCTATGACACCGGCCATCGACGGTGCATCCGAAGCTCCGCTCCTGACGGCATTTCATCGGACCTATTTCGCGAAAGGAAAAATGTTTCCGCTTATTTTCGGGGGTAAGGTTGCGGGGAATGTGACGGTCGCCTCTTCCGATCCTCGGGGCGAATGCGTGAACTATCTTGCCAACGTAGCGACAAAAACAACCCGCTCCGCGCTCAAGGGCAATATCATGGCCTTGGCAACGAATGCAAAGATCGCGAAGCCGGGAAGCGGCATCCGCCGATTGCCGACGCCTGCCGAACGAGCCGAGATCGAAACTCTTGTGCGGGAGACGTTGATAAAGAACGCGATCTCTTCTGACATCGCGAAGTATCACAACCTAACAGCGCTCGACGTGAATAACGACGGCCAGGCTGACATGGTAGGGTCATTTTGGGTAGAACCAAGCGCGACCGAGCGCGAGGTACTGTTTTTCATCGCCGAACTGGGTGCCGACAAAAAGTACCGATTCGGCTATTCGGAAAGTCGTCGAATCAAGCAGGCAGAGACACTGAGTGAGGACATTAAGGATGTCGACACCGGTGTCTATCATGAGCGCCTACTTGATATTTTCGATGTTGACGGTGACGGCGACAGCGAGATCTTCTCGTACGTGATGTCATTCGAAGGCGCCGGATTCAACGTGTATAAGCGTCAGGGTGAAATCTGGGCCAAGCACTTTGAAGCGTCGAATTACCACTGCGGTTATTAGACGTAATTTAGCTGGATCGATCGTGAGTCGGGCTTCGGTGCCCGGCTCCTTATTTTATGCGAATCGTTTTCATGGGAACGCCGGCGGCCGCGGCTGTCTCACTACAAAGGGTGATCGACGATCGGCACGATATCGCCACCATCTACACGCAGCCCGATCGTCCGTCCGGTCGGGGCAATAGGATCACTTTCTCGCCCGTAAAGCAGTTAGCGTTCGACCTTGGCATTCCCGTGCTTCAGCCGGCGAAGATCCGGACTGATGAAGCGATCGCGGAGTTTCGCTCGTTCAACGCGGACATCGCCGTAGTCGTAGCCTACGGCCGAATTCTGCCGGAACCTTTCCTCAACGCATTTCCCCTGGGCGCGGTCAATGTTCATTTCTCGCTGCTCCCGAAATATCGAGGAGCGGCACCTGTTAACTGGGCGATCGTTAACGGCGAACGCGTTACTGGCGTGACGACAATGAAAATGGACGCCGGGCTCGACACCGGCGACATTCTCCTTCAGGAAGAGACCCAAATAGCCGAGGACGAAACTTCTATCGAACTAATGGCTCGGCTTGCGGAACTTGGGGCCGACCTTCTCTCTAAAACCTTAAGCAGTTTCAGTTCTCTCGAGCCGCGACCGCAAGATCACTCAGCCGCAACCCTGGCTCCGATAATGAATAAGGAAGACGGGAGGTTCGACTGGACATTTCCAGCCGAGCGGATCGCGCGGATGGCCCGCGGCTTTCAACCCTTCCCCACGGCGTACACTTCGCTGGAAGGAAAGAAACTCACCCTCTGGAATGCCAGTTCACGCGAGGAGGAGTCGCTTGTCGAAGCAGGAACCGTGATCGAGGCTTTCGGAAACCAATTGATCGTTGCGTGCCGGAGCGGATCTGCGCTCGAAATATCAGAAGTCCAGATAGAAGGGAAGAAGAGAATGCCTGTCCGCGACTTTTTGAACGGGAAAAAGCTTGGAGTTGGAGATAGGCTAGACTGACTATTCTTCTAGGAGCCATTTTTCGGCCACTTCGTCCGTATCAAAAGCCTTCAAAGAAAAGCCCTTCTCTCTAATGAGGATTCCGAAATTATATGTTCTGCGTGGAGGTCACAATGCCCAGCCGGACGTCTTTCGCGGGTAGATCGGCGAGACTGGTTACAAGTTGATGCACTTCGGCTAGGTGATCATCTTTGAAGATAGACTGAGGCGTATGACTACCTGGTCGCGATATACTCTTAGGTAATGAAGTCGGGACTTAAAATTGCGGCGTTCTATAAGTTCCTGGATTTTCGGGAAACCGACCTTTCGGAACTGCGGAACAATATTGGGTTGGCGATGAGAAGTCGGGGGATCGTGGGTACGGTCATCCTTGCCACGGAAGGTCTCAATGCCACCATCTGTGGCCGCAAAGATGGTCTTGATGCTGTTGTGCTCGAGATCTCGTCCCTGATTTCGTCACCGCTTTCGCCGAAGTATTCGTACAGTGAAGCCTCGCCGTTCCGAAAGGTGGACGTGAAGATCAAACCCGAGATCGTTACTCTCAAAAGGGAAGTTGATATCG
Source organism: bacterium (assembly GCA_029945985.1). Classification (GTDB taxonomy): domain Bacteria; phylum Acidobacteriota; class Blastocatellia; order Pyrinomonadales; family Pyrinomonadaceae; genus OLB17. The sequence goes on from JAQSDP010000011.1 coordinate 3,398, forward strand.
GGCTTGGTTGTGGAACTCACGTACCGCCGGCCGAATGGAATGAGATCATCTCAGATCCCGAAGTGATACTTCTTGATACCCGAAATGACTACGAATTTAAGACAGGCACGTTCGAAGGGGCAGTAAATCCTGGAACTGAAAAATTCAGCGAATTGCCCGAGTACGTTGCCGAGAATCTAGACCCTGCAAAACACAAGAAAGTCGCGATGTTCTGCACGGGCGGAATCAGATGTGAGAAATTCGCGCCGTACATGCGATCGCTTGGGTTCGAGAATGTGTACCAACTTGAAGGGGGGATCCTGAAGTATCTAGAAGAGGTCCCGGTCGGCGAGCAGCGGTGGAAGGGCGAGTGCTACGTGTTCGATACGCGCGTAACGGTTGATAATTCTCTCAGTCCCGGCAATTCATCGGATCTTTCCCAAGGCGAATAATGCCCATTTCCCCGGCACGGGTTGCCGCATACGAAATACTCTTGAGGGTCGAGCGTGATCGAGCATACGCGTCAGCCTTGCTGCCTCGATATGAAGCCGAATTGGGAGAAAGGGATGCCGCGTTGTGTCATCAACTCGTTCTCGGAGTTCTCCGTCGCAAACTCTATCTGGATAGTCGGATTTGCAACCACGCGGGAGCGAAAAAGATCGATATCGAGGTGCTAACGGCACTTCGTTTGGGCGCTTATCAACTTCTCGAACTCGACCGCGTTCCGGACCATTCCGCTGTGAATGATAGCGTGGGACTCGTCCAGCGTGCTCGAAAAGTCTCCGCAAAGGGCTTCGTTAACGCGATCTTGAGGCGCATCGCGGGCGAGTCTTTGTGGACCGGAAGCGGCGAAAGTATAGATGAGATCTCGATCGACGTGTCGCACCCGAAATGGCTGCTTGAGAGATGGATACGGCAGTTTGGATACGAGAAGGCGGTGGCCATTGCCCGTGCCAACAACCAGGCCTCGCGGATCGCATACCGTTTGACAGGCAGGGAATTAGAGACGCAGATCGAGAGCGAGCGCTCAGAGATCGTCGAAGGTGCTTTCACGGTTCCGCGGATCACCCACCATCTCCGCAAACTGGCCGAAGAGGGAAATATCTATTTTCAGGACGAAGCCTCGCAGCTAGTTGCGAGGCTTGTCTCGATTCCTGGTGGCAGCAGATTGCTCGACGTCTGTGCATCGCCTGGTGGCAAGACCTCGCTGGTCTCCATTCGGAACCCCACTGTCTCTGTCGTCGCCGGGGACATTCACCATTGGCGGGTCGAGTTCCTGCGTACGAACTGCATTCGGCAGGGGATCTCGTCAGTGCTGGTGGCCCAGTACGATGCGGCAGTGCAGTTGCCGTTCGCGGAAGGTGCATTCGATACGGTGTTCATAGACGCACCTTGCTCGGGCACCGGGACGATCGGCAGCAGTCCGGAAATACGTTATTATCTGGATCTTGGCGATATTGAGGAGTTATCTCGGAAACAACTGTTGATACTCGAAAATGCATCGAAGATGGTGAAATCTGGCGGGAGATTGATCTACGCAACATGTTCGCTGGAGCGAGAGGAGAATGAAGATGTGATATCGGCTTTTCTCGCTGGATGCAAGGACTTTGTGCCGGCGGCTTTCACCGTGGACCCGCGCTTCATAACTGATGAAGGATTTGGCCGTACGTTTCCTGATCGAGATGGGACTGACGGGTTCTTCTTCGCCGAGCTGATCAGAAATTGAGCTGGCGTGACGATTTCAATCCGCACTTCAAGATGTTAGTATTTGCAAGAGGTTTTAAGGCTTGAGCATTATTTCAACAGGTCTATCTGCGATCGGAAAACTTGTCTTCGTCGGCGTGTTGCTTGCGGTTTTTCTGGCGACGATGGTGGGTGTAGTTTACATGTCGCTGAACGGTTCCGAGGTTCAGGTACCGGATATCACGGGCAAGGATTTCGTGGAGAGCGAAAAGGAACTTGCTGCGCTAGGGCTGCGGATCCGGAGACGGGCCGATCGGGAGAGCACGGAGAAGATTAATACTGTTATCGATCAACTGCCGAGAGCGGGTGACACGGTAAAATCCGGACAATGGATATCGGTTGTGGTAAGCAAGGCCGGTCTGGCTCCGGACCAGGCCCCGCCGCCTTCGTTGAAAAAGGACGTCGATCAGGACGACTCTGAGAAGATCGAGGAAATGATCTCCGACAAGCCTAAGAGGGCTAAGGCGAACACGAACGCGAATGCGAAAAAGGGCGCGGATACAACGCGGGACACGATAGCAAATACCTCGTCTTCGAGTTCGAACGATGCTAAGACGGATGCGGCCGAAGAAAAGAAGGATCCGGCCGGCGAAAAGAAAGACGATAAGTCTGACAAGAACGATAAAACGGAGACTCCGAAGCCTCAAGCAACGCCGATCCAGGGCCGCCCCTCATCGGCACGGCCCCCGGTGACTCAGCCGAATCAAAGGCCTTGAGGGTACAACGATAACGAGATTTTGGGCAACAAAGTAAACGGAAATTTGCGTTCTTTTGAAATAGCTCCGTCGATCCTTTCGGCTGATTTCACACGCCTTTTCGAGGCGATCCGTGACGTTCGCGAAGGTGGAGCTACCGTGCTGCACGTTGACGTAATGGATGGCCATTTTGTGCCTAACATTACTATCGGCTTGCCGGTCGTAAAATCGCTGCGTGCGGCAACGGATATGACGATCGACACGCACCTTATGATCACGGAGCCGGGGCGATACGCGGTGGAGTTCGTTAAGGCTGGAGCCGACATGGTTTCCGTTCATGTCGAAGCCGATGTGCATCTGCAGCGGACGCTGGTTGCGATCCGGGAGGCGGGTGCGAAGGCTGGGATCGCTATTAACCCGGGAACGCCGCTAGTATTGCTCGAAGAGGCAATGCCTTACGCAGATTTTATTCTTTTGATGTCGGTGAATCCCGGTTTCGGCGGGCAGAAATTTGTTCCAACCTCGCTCGACAAACTTCGGCGTCTGAGGCAAATGATCGAAGATCGCGGCCTAACGACTCGCATTGAGATCGATGGAGGAGTCGATGCTTCGAACATCGCCGAGGTTTGCGAAGCTGGAGCTGAGATCATCGTTGCCGGCTCCGCAGTCTTTGGCGGAGGACGGCCGACTGAAGCAGTGAGAGAATTGATCGACCGGGCAACCGTCTGGGTCTGATCTGAAAGCTTATTATGAGAAAGTATTCGTTCTTTTCGATTTTTGCATTGTCGGCGGCGACGCTGATCTTCTCCACTGACGCGGCCGCGCAGGCGAAACCGGGTGACGGTACGCCGGCTCAGCGGCTGGAGGTTATGCGGCAGAAACTAGACACGATGCGGCGCTCGCTCAATAGCGCGGCATCAGTTCTTCGCGAGGAGAATAAAGCCGATGAGGCCAAGAAGGACGATAAGGAGAAGATCGAAACTCCACTAGGCCGTCTCGTCAGCCTCGAAAAGGACGTGTCGCGGCTCTCGTCCGAAGTGAACTCACTCCGGGGAAAGGTCGACCGCTCGGAAAAATTCGAGATGTCGGAGATCGATCAGCTCGAACAGGCGGTTGCAGAAATGCTGACGCGCGTCGATGCGGTCCAGCTTGAGACGGCAAACGCGCGAGCCGCAACAGACTCGCCGGTTGGGAAGCCCCGTGAGATCAAAAAGAAAAAGAAGTTCCTCGGCATCTTTGGCGGTGGCGGAAACGATGAATACGATGAGTTGATCGGAGGCGTCTCGCCCGGCCGTGACCGCGAGCTGTTCATCGTCGCTACCCGCGAGGTGCGCAAGAAGCGGTTCGACGTCGGTCGACTCCTATTCCAGACCATTATCACGACCTATCCGGATTCTCCGTATCTGCCGATGGCGAAGCTTGCAGTAGCCGATTCGTTCTTCCTTGAGGGCGGCACTAGTTCGCTGATCCAGGCGATCGCGGCATATCAGGATTGGCTGACGTTCTTCCCGACTCACGCTCTTGCGGATCGTGTAGTGCTGAAGATAGGCGAAGCGGAGATGAGGCAGATCGGCCTGCCGGATCGTGACGCCAGCAGGGCAAAGCGTGCGGAAGTTCGACTGAAAGCTCTGTTGCAGCAATATCCCAATACGATCCTTAAAAAGGATGCGGAAGAAAGGCTTTCGCAAGTCCAGAACAATCTTGGACTGCACAATCTCTACATTGCAAACTACTACTACGGTCAATCAGTGAACCAGGGAAAAAGCGGACTAAAGGGGGCCCAGTCGAGGTACTTGGAGATACTCGAAAAATATCCCCAGTTTGGCTACATGGACGAAGCTCTTTACAAACTCGCGGTTACCTATATGACCGAGGAAGAAACCGATCAGGCAGCACGCTATTTTCAGCGAATCGTTCGCGACTATCCAAATAGCGAATGGGTCGCAAAGTCGAAGGAACAACTTGAGTTGATCGGTGCATCGGTTCCGGAGCCCAACCCGGAAAGGGTTAGCGTTACGCGCCCGGAGGACGGCGGATTCTTCGCTAACTTCAAAAATCAGTTTTTTGGCATCTATCCGATGACGATCGATAAGAACGGCGTCCTAATGACCAAGGATTTTGACAAGGAGAAATTCGAACTGATCGACCAGATCATTGAGAATCAGGGTGACATTTATGTCAACCAGATCCCGCAGGCTTTGACGACTGTGATATCCCAGCGGCAGGCGACGGCGCAGCCGGCCACAAATACCCCGCAGCCGCAGCCTGAAAAGTAGCCAGTAGCATTTTATCGTTCGTCGAGAAAGCGGTTCAATGCAGCCGCTTTCTTATTATCAAGTATCATTGAGGGCAACGGATTGTCGAAGATAAAGGGTTCAATTGCGGGAGCGATCTTAGTCGGTGCGATGACGATTTCGGCTGATGCCCAGGCGCCCGGAGCTACGCCGTCATTTACGCCAGAAGTCACACTGAAGCTCTCCCGCTTACTTGCGAAAAACGTAAATTCTTCGGGGGCGCCGGTATCGCAGGAGAACGCAGCGAAGGCGTACAGCAAACTTCTTGAAGGCGAGCGATATGTCTGGAGGGTTAAGAATGCCCGTGGACGCCGAGATGCCGCGGCTCAACAGCAGAACATTCGGAATGCCCGCCTCGCCCTCCAGGATGCAGTTGCCTCGAATCCCCAGCTGGCCGAAGCCTACACGGCCCTCGCTGAACTTGCCATCAGCGCGCCGCCCACCGACGTGGACGAGGCGATCGAACTCGCGAGTCTTGCGCTGCTGATCAAAAAGGACAACTTCGGTGCGCGCCGCATTCTTGCAAGGCTTTATACCTTTAAGAGTGGGCTTGGCAGCCGCACGTTGGACGCATCAAATACCGCGAAGGCGATCGAAGAATGGAAGTTCGTCGCTAGTCTCGATCCGCGTTACATGGAGGCGTGGGCATTTCTCGCGGAGTTCTATGAGCTGCAGGATAACCAAGCCGAGCGAATCGCCGTTCTCGAAAAATGGCGAAGTTCCGCGAGCGCGATTGATGAACAGTTCTATCGTCAAATGACCGGCGGCCGCGCAGTTCTTTCGCCTGAAACGGCGACGCTAAAACTTGGCGAGGCACTGCTGAAGATCGGCAAGA
>JAQSDP010000012.1 GCA_029945985.1 bacterium
ACCGCCGCGTCGAAGGTAAGAAATGTTCTTTTCTGCATTCCAACATGACGACACTATGGGCCTTGATCTGGGAGCAGCGCTTGCCGGTGCCCTCAGTCCGATCTTCGGCACAGGCGGTATCGCTGGAAGCGTAGTCGGACAAGTTAAGAACAACGCTCGCGAAGTCGTGATCGAGATCAAAGGCACGGTCTCTAACGTGGGCATGTGGTTTATCAACGAACCCGAATGGATCGCAGCGGCGTTAGGTGCGCGTGGTTGGGACATACGTAATTCGTCGGAAATACAAACTCCGATTGGTGGGCTCGGACAGCGAACCTGGCGAATCACGGCAATGGTCGGCTCGCAATTCAGCGACTCGCAGATCGTCACCAACGCCAGAAATCACCTTGTCGATCGCGGGATGTCGGTTGCTTCCGTGAACATTGTTCAAGCGTCAGCCGCCTCCTACGTTTCAGGAAGTGCGACCGTTTCGGGCGGCGACGGCACGAACGCTGGTACGTCCATTAGTTCGCTTCTCGCCGGGACCTCTGTCGGACTTGGAGTGTCGTCGACCGTCCTGATCGTTGGCGGTGCGGCGATTGCGATCCTTTTACTTCGTCGCAAATGATACGTCGAAAAAGAAACATCGCCGGATATACCGATGAACGCGGCGTCTTTCGCCCGATACGAAAGCCGTCGTATGTCGGCACGGCAAAACGAAAAGCGACGACGAAGGACCGAAAAAAGTATTCGCGAGCCAAGGCCGGAGATCTCGGCAAAGCAAAGCAAGAACGGGCTCTCGAAGATGTCTTTCAACGCGAGATCCGCTTGCAGCGTGAAGATCGCGAGCATAAGACTCGCGTGATGAAGCAGATCGAACGCGAAACGCTCGGAGACGCAACGGAAACGACAAAGGGCCGAACGTTGGTTGAATTCGTTCGCGGCCAGGGCGGAATCAAGCCTGGTTACAAGTTCGCCGGCAAGAAGAATCGAGGCAAGCGAGTTTCGTACGATGCCGGTGAACTCGCGCCGTTGACTTACAAGGAATCCGGCAAACGCGGACTTGTTTCGGACAAAGGAATGAGGTCGCTCGACGGAATGTTCCAGGCCGCTCGCGAAGCGGGTTACGACGTTGCCGATATGGACGATCTTATCGGTCGGATGGAGAAAGAGATTCGCGGCGACAACGCTACTTACGCGACTCGGGGGTATATCGACTATCGCGACAATCCGAAGTCGAAGAAGAAGAATCCGATAAACATCTTCGGAGTAGTTGCGGCGGTTTCAGGCGTGCAGTCGGCCTTGCAGATCAACGAAATGCTCAAGAAGAAGCCAGTTAAGCGTAAGGCATCGGTAAGGCAGATAACGAACGGCACAGCGACGGCAAAACGTAAGAATCCTGTCGGCAATTCTTCTGGTGCGAAGTTCAACGAGCAATCGTTCGATCGTGATCTTGCTCAGATCGAAGACGGTAACTTTCGGGCAGTCCGATCCGCGAAACTTCACGGCAAGCTGGCCGGTTATCGAGCAACTGAAATAGAGCAAATGATACAGCGGGCGCGACTCGCATATCGATTGAAGGAAATGTATCGAGCAAAAGAAAATCCGGCGGTCATTGCAGCGGAACTCCGTTTACTCCAGGCCGCAACTAAGCTCCTCGGCTCTCGGCGAAAGAACGGCGGACGGTCGATCAAACGCAATCCGGTTGGCTGGTTCCGCGATGCTTCCCCGGTAACGCCGGAAGCGATCAAGAAGCTGTATCGGACTCTTGCTGCAAAATATCATCCCGACAAAGGCGGCGATACTCGCACGATGCAAGAGATCAACGCCGACTATGACAAGGCAATGAAAATTGCTATCTCCGGGGAAGGCAACGAGTCGCGAGCAAAGGCGGAAACGCAAGCGATCAAACCACTGCGTGAGGCTATCGAGTTTGCGGTAACGCTGCCGGACGACGTGAAAGTTGTAATTCGCGGCCTCTGGCTGTGGATCGAAGGAAACACCTATAAGGCGAAAGATCAGATCAAGTCATTCAAGGCGTCCGATGGAAAGCGGTTCAAATGGGCGTCGCAAAAGAAGGCATGGTTCTTCGCAGCCGTTCCGTCAAGCAATCGCCGCGGCGAAATGTCATTCGATGCAATCGAAGCTCTGCACGGTCGGCGAGACGTGAAGGAACGCAAAACGCGTCGTGCGCTCAATCCGGTCAAGGTCAAACTCTATAAGTTTTTCAAAGGGCAAAAGCTCGCGACTCGCTTTATCGGCGATCACGATTTGATTCTACGCGGAACGGTCCTTTCGCGAACTCCGAAGTTTGTCACGATCAAAGTCGAAGGCTACCGCGAGCCGGTGCGCTGCGGCGTGCGGGTTTGGGAAAATACCGAAGTTATTTACCCGACGGGCCGCTATTCAATGGCTCCCTCGTTCCGCGCAAAAGACGGCGATCGCATCGGCAATCCGCGTCAAAAAGCGATACGGGTTGGCGATACAGTTAGGTTTAGAGAAGTGTTAGAGGACGGCGACGACGTAGAACGAATGGAGGTCTTAGAGGACAGGGGTAATCGCGTTTTAGTTAAGAGTTTGGTATTCGCGTTAGATGGCATGATTCAACCTACTTCCGTCTATTCAAAAGATGAATTAGTCGTAATTAAGAATCCGGCCGCTGGATCTGCGACGACAAATCCGAAACGTAAAAAGGTCCGATACGTCGTCACCTGGGAACATGGCGAGCAAACTTTCCTCAACCGAAAAGACGCGGAACTATTCGCTAAACTCCTTAGACGAAAAGGCCGCACCGTCACAATGTCGGAACGGCCGTGGGCGAAATCGAATCCTGAGCGCTGTTTGAAGTGCCGGAAAGAAACTAGCGAAGGAACTTGGGATATTAACGGCGGTTTCTGCAATCCTTGTGCTGCGAAAATGCGGCCGAAGGCAAAAGCGTTTAAGGTCGTCGGTGGAACGGGCCGGACCGTGGCAACGTTCGCAATGCGGAAACAAGCAACGGCATATGGAAAGCTGCATCCGGCTTATAGCGTTAAGGCCATGCGCGCGAAACCGGCAAAGTCGAATCCGGTAAAGCCACCGCGTTCTCACACATTCGAATCGTTCAATGGTCGGCCGGTTACTAATGCGACACGGCGGCCGGTGTCGGCACATGCTCCGGCGAAACTGGCACAACTCGGCGATCTGATCGAGATCAAGCTTGTCGGCGGCCAGATCCTTACACCCAACCCGTCGCGGTACAAACTGACGGCGGCGAACGGCAAGCTATGGATCGCAGGCGGCAAGTTCGCTAAAGCAAATCCGGCTGCGAAGGCGAACGAGATCAATCCGCTTGGGCTTATCGATCATGTCGTTTATCGAACGCACAAGCCGCATCACGGCGATGCTCCGAACACTCATTACATCCACAAGCTCGGCGAAGAAACGGGACACCGGCCGCTGCTCTGTGTCGATAGAGAAGGTTTCCCCGTCATACGTGGCGGCAAGTACAAGATCGAGGCTCGCGGGATCGTGAATTAGAGTCTCAAATTTTTTTGATCAGCGTTATTAGGTGTCCTACTTAATGAGCCGCCGGATCAGAACAGCGGCTAATAGAGCCGAATCTAAATAGAGGTAAATATGGCAACAAAAAGAAAAACAAAAACGGCATTGGTCCTTAATCCGGCTGGCCGTTCGTTGTCGATCGGCGGCTCACGTCGTACCAATCCCGCACGTCGGCGACGACGTTCGGCATCGGCTACAAGTCGCCGTCGGCGTCGAAATCCAATCATGGCAAATGCGGTCGCTCGTCGCCGCAATCCGATCCGTCGCCGTCGCAATCCGGCTACGACTAGCGGACTGCTCGTTGCGGCGGTGATGGCCGGTCTCGGTGTGTCGCTGTTTGATGTGCTCACGACAAAGTTCGTGCCGCAGCAGTCAGCGTTGGTCCGTGCCGGTGTGAAGCTCGGCGGTGCGTACTTGTTCCAGTCGAAGCTCGGAAACTCGGTTCCCGTTCTCGGCAAGTTCAAGAACGATATCGCTCTCGTGCTGGCCGTCTCGGGCGTGGTCGATCTGATGAAGCTCTACGTCTTCCCGATGGTCGCGAACGCGGCCGGAAGCGTAGGACTTCTCATACCGGCGGGTGACGACACGACGGGCAACATCTACGGAAACGCGATGAACCCTAACTACATGTACAGCTAGGGCTAATCGCACAGGGTTTAAGAGGACAAAGGAAAAAGTTATGGCAAAGGAAACTTCAAAGCTCGCGGTCGCCGGTTATGCTCCGGTATCGAACGCGAATCCACAGGGCATCGGGTTGATCGATCCGCAAAGCGTATCGCGTCTGCCGCTTGCTCAGTATGCGCTGATGGCCAATTCGTTGGTCAACACACAATCGGCGATCTATTACGACACGGCGGTTTACACCGCTGGCACCGCAGTCACACAGGGCCAGAAAAAGGCTCTGTTCACGAAGGGCAAGACCCAAGATGACACGGTTGTTAATACCGGCGTTCAGATCCCTGAAAAGGGCGAGTTCATGACGAACATGATCTCGGATGGCGAGTTCGAAGGCGGTACGACCTTCATTCTCGAACAGATCTGCGTTCATGCGCAGCTCACGTCGGAACTGCCGACGACGCTCGGCGTCCGCGGTGAGATCGTCGCTCCGAACTACACGGCATCGGTCGTGATCTCGGCGGCGAACAATCTCAAGGCGTTCGTCGAACAGATCGAATTGCAGTACGTCCGCAATGAGGAAACGAAGCTTCGTGCTCCGCTTTACATGTGGCCGTCTCCGTTCGGTATGTCCGGTGCGATCGGTTCGCCGAACGCCGGATTCGTCCAGAACGGTTACCAGGCCACCTGGAACTTCCTTTCGAGGCCGGTAGTGCTACAAAGCGAGGACAAGTTCTCGTTCGTGCTGCAGCCGATAGTCGCGACGTTCACTCCGACGATCGGATGCCTCATTCGCGTCCTTCTGATCGGAAAGACGATCAAGACGTTCATCCCTTAGTTTTCGCATCGCTCACGGCTAGATTACGGCTGCAACGGCGATCATTTTCGAAAGTTTAGATAACGAACTTAAAGCTATGAACTGGAACGGACAACGCGAAACAGTCGACCATCTTATCCGCTCGCTGATCGAGCCGAAGAAGGCGAAGTCATATCAGGCTGACTTCAATTCTAAGCGGCGTGCGCGGATCCTTTCTTCGCTTCATACGCGGCCGTTCTTCGTCCCGCTCGAATTCAACATGCTCGCGGACGGCCAGGTTGCTCCGTATCGAGCCGTAACGCAGCAGCTTGCGTTCGACTTCGTTATTACGTGCATCAAGTCCGACAATCGCCGCGATATTGTTGTCCGCCGAACGAGCGACGATAAGCCGCTCGCATATGTCGGCGACGAACAGAATCTTAATCTCCGGGCCGATGATCTTTCCGGCTTCAGCGTCGATTCCGGGTTCGGTCAACTCGGGACGTTCTATCTGCCGCAGCCGATATTCCTGCAGCGCGGCCAGCGAATGACCGTCGAAATGTTCAAGACGGATACGACGGCCGGAACTGAAGAAGCAAACATCGTCCTCGTCGGCGTCCGCGTTCTCCGCAAAGAATATGGCGAAATGCTGATGGCCGAAGGCGAGCGTGAGGCGATCGACTTCATTCTTGAAAATCGCGTCGCTCCGCGAACGGTTTTCCTCAAAACATTCGTCGACTTCGCGACGGCGGGAGCCGCCGGACTTGCTCAAAACGTCGTCACGCCGCAAGTTCCCGAGCCGCTGCTCATTCGCGGCGTTAGAACTACGCTCCGGCAATCTCTGATCGAAGGCTTAAGGCTCGAAGGCGAGCCGAACTGGATGCCGTCGGCAACCCCGATCTGGGCAGTAGCCGCCGAAGACGAACTCGGTCACGACAACTATCAATGGTTCTCAAAGCCGATCTTTCTTCGGGCGAACGGAACGATCGAGATCGAACGAATCACGAATTCGATAGACGCGGCGAACATCGACGCCCAGACGGGCAGCACGATCACTTGGATCTGCGAAACGGTTTAACTATGGCTGCAACTCCAAAATCACGGCCGCGGGCGTTCATTCAATCCGATACGGGTATCGAAATTCCTCGGGCGGATGGTGCGATCGGCGAGGCCTACTCAAGTTCGTTCCTATGCTCAACGGCACTACGGCGACTGCCAAGCAATCCGTGCAAATTCGTTCTTTTGTCGAACTGGAATGCCAGCGTGGATATCGTCCAGACCTATGACGCCTTATCGGCCGATGACCTGTATGAAAACGCAGGATTCGAGATCTACTACGGTTTCCGCGGCGTCATAGCTCATCAACTTTTCCCGTCGCAAAGCTCTCCGTTTTTGCCGGTGAGCAATACCGATCAGATCTCCGTGAAAGTCCGCCAAGGTTCGGCTGATCGATACGTCTGGTTCTCCTGGTTCAACTAGTTCACCAAAGGTAAAAAATATGAAGGCCTCTTTACTGACAATTGCACTTCTGATCATTTCGGCGATTCCTGCATTCGCGCAGTCCAGGACGAATCGGATCTTCCGTCCCTGTCCATCAACGACGACTCCGGCGAGCGTGTCAATATCGTCGGCCGGAGCGATAACACTGACTCCCTGTTCGGGCCAGACCGTGACGATTGGTTCTTCAAGCGAAGGCCTTATCAGCCTCGGAACATTCAACAATTATATTGACGTTCCTAGCGGCGATACGTTCCAGATCGGCGCAATCATCGGCGGTATTGGGGCCGCATTATTCGTAGATCGATTGAACAACAGCCTAGCAATGTCCGCTACCACAATGGATTGGGCTCCGAACGGCCCAATCACTTGGAAGCTGCGTAGAACAGTCACGACCGGTGGAACGACCGGCAATCGGACGATAAATTTCCTGAACGGTACGGTTAACTTCGCCGCCGCTGCGACGTCGCTCACGGTGACGAATTCAACGGTCGATACAAGTTCAATCATTCTTGCGACAGCTCGGACGAACGACTCAACCTGTTCGGTCAAAAACGTTGTCGCCGGTGCCGGTTCATTCGTTATCAACATGACGGCCGGGTGTACCGCTGAAACATCGGTAGGCTTCCTGGTTTTGAACTAGGCACAACTCAGGCAAAAACAAAAAGGACGGAAATAAACATGACTCCAAAGGAAAGAAACGATCTCCGCGAACTCACGGCGACAAAACACGAGGGAAGCGTCGAAGCTGCGGTTTGCGACTTTCTCGGACTATTGGCTGAATACAAGTCGGCAAACGGCGTTCCTCAAGGAAATATCGGCGCTGTTTTTAACATCTCTGACGAACTCCAAAAATACGCCGAATTCGATGCCGCGGCCGAACGCGATCCGACTGCTGGCCGATCGGAAGACGCGAAAGGCACGGGCGGCGAAACTCAGGAATAGAAAACTCGCATGAGCGTTCTAGTGAAAATCAGTGCAACGGCTTCGACTCCGAAACTTCATCGGACGGCGGCCGCCGCGTTTGAAAAACTTCGGACAGAAGTCCGCGACGGCTCCGGAATCGACTTTCTCGCGAAGCTCGCCGACGCTTTGCGGCCTGTGAATTTCGTTTCGGATAAAGACGGCGTCGCGAATCGCTCCTGGCATAAGACCGGTCGAGCTTTCGACTACGACCAAACATCGAAAGCTCTCGTTATCGTCTCTGAGATCCGCGCCGGCCGTCAGTTCTTTCGGACCTATCTAGGTTGTGCAAAACAGGACGGCTCGCAAGGGCATCGGCGAACGGTTGCCGATTATCGGGGCGGATCTGTTTCGGGCTCGCTGTTCGATTTTACCGCCGAAGCTGAATCGTTCGGGTTCAAGCGCATCCCGGCCTGGAAAGGCTGGCAAAAACATTACAATCGCCGCGAATTCTGGCATTACCAGCTCGATGAAGGATTGAGCTGGGCTCAGGCGATGAAAGAACTAGAGGGCGGATCCGGTGGCAAGGTTTACGGCCTGAACGACCGCGGCAGCGTGGTGAAGCAGATCCAACGTCGGCTTTATGAGTTGATGCTATTACCGGTTGAAGAAGTCGACGGCGTGTTCGGCGCCATTACAGCGAATGCGATTATCTCCTTCCAGCGATCGGTCGGCGTTGACGCCGATGGTGTGGTCGGACCTAGAACTATCGCAGCACTGAGACTGAAATGAAGTAAACAACAATCGAGAACAAGGCGATGAGACCTATTGATAAGGATGCGATTCCAAAACCCTTGATTACATTTTCATATGTCTTTTTGTCTTTGATAAACCGGATCATTTGCGAGTCATAAGGGCTAATGAATCCGGGCCACCGACACTGTATAAAGCCGACGATGGTCAAAATGAGACTTGCAATGAGCGGGACGATATATTCCGACATGCGCGATTCCATAAGAAAAGTATAGTCACATGCCATCACGGAGTGAATATGAACAGATAGTCAATCTCGCACAAGTGCGGGCTGCGCTCGATACGATCGCCTGGGCCGAAGGTGGTAGATCGTATTTCACGCTCTACGGAGGCGGTTCATTCTCCGGCTCCCAGCATCCGAATCGAGCGATCACGGCCGGTTCTTACACGTCGACCGCGGCCGGTCGGTATCAGTTCCTCTATCGAACGTGGATCGAGATCAAGAATCGGCTCGGGCTTCCTGATTTCACGGCTCGCTATCAGGACATCGCGGCCGTCGATCTTATTGCTCAACGCGGCCAGCTATCGAAGCTGCTCGCCGGTGACTTCGAAGGCGTTATGAAAGGGCTCGGATGTGCGTGGGCGGCATTGCCATACGCGACGTGCGGCCAGACGCGACGACCGCTCGATCAAACGATGAACTATTACCGCTCGGCCATCGGCGTTTACGGTGGTCACAATGCAAACGTCCCGGCGAGCATGGCTTCAGTCTCGACCGTCGCGATCGCGGCCGGTGTATTGATATTCGTACTTCTACTTAGAGATT
>JAQSDP010000013.1 GCA_029945985.1 bacterium
AGCGCGACTATCCCTCTTTTTTTGAGCCATCCGCAAAACCAACACCCTAAAAGGAGGTTTATGCTGACATTAAGGTAGTTCGCGAGCATTGCCGGGTAATAGAATGTCGACTGAACACGGGGGTAGTTGCCGGCCGGCAATGATCCATAATGGTGCAGAAATAATTCGTGCCACGCGTTCGATCGGTCGACGTAAAACAGACACACCGTAATTACGCCGATCCCTGAAACAATGCTGCTAGCGGTGAGCCACGTGAATATAGCTGCTCGCAATGTGCTGCGATCTCGAACGAAATGGTTTACAAGAAGTGGGAGAGAGATCAAGTAAAGCTCGCCAGCTAACTTGAGACCGCTGGATGTCCGGCTTTGCGAGAAGAACGTTGATAAGCAAAGGGCGGCGGCATATGCCAAGAGAAACAAATACGAGTTATCGAATTTGAATAAAAGCGACTTATGTAGCAAAAGGATCAGGAGGACCAACGCCGTGGGGAGGAACACGGAGTCGGCGAGCGACACCCTCAACCCGCCGATGAAAATCGCCGGTTGGGCAAAACCGAGAGAAAAAATAAAAAGCAAAAAAAGACGTGTCGGCCACGAGTTCACAATGTTTTGGTTACCTTAGCGAGCGATCGAGGAGCATCAGGGTCAAGTCCCTTCGCTTCGGCAAGATACGCAGCGAATAATTGGGCGGGGACGATGAACGGGATCGGCGAAAGGAATTCGTCCATCTCCGCTGGCATGCGGATGCTGAGCGACGAAAGCGCTGCGATTTCGTCATCATTGGTGATCGCCAGGGAATCGGCGTTAAGATCTCTGAGCCTCTGCAGAAGTTCGGCATTGCTCTTTTGAGTGACGCCAGTTGGAGCAAAAAGAACGACGGGGAACCGACGTTCGACGATCGCGAGCGGGCCATGAAAGAAGTCAGCCGACGAGAATCTCTCAGCAACAACGTAGCAGGTCTCCATCAATTTCAAAGCCAATTCGTATGAATTGCCATAGTTCATTCCGCGCCCGACCACTACGCAATTCTCCATAAACGTATACCGTTGCGCAATTTCTTCAACCGTTGCTTTAAGTTCGAGTGACTTCGAGGTTAGCTCCGGTATCCTATGATATTCAATTCGTTTGTCGCCGATCACCGAAGATAGCAAATAGAAGTGGAGCATCTGTCCGGTGTAGGTTTTAGTAGCGGCCACTGACTTCTCACGACCGGCGTGAATCAACAACGTCTCGTCAACAATCTTCGCCATCGTTGATTCGGCCTCATTTGTGATCCCCAGGGTAAAGGCCCCACTATCCTTTGCACTCTCCAAAACATGGTTGATATCATCGCCTTCGCCCGATTGCGACACCCCGATGACGACCGCTCGTTTGAGCCGCATTTTGGCGTTATACAGTGTATAGACCGAGGGAGCGGCAAGTGATACCGGTATTCCAGTTGTGACTTCGAGTAAATATCGACCGAACAGAGAAGCGTTGTCGGAACTGCCGCGCGCTACTAAAACGATCAAGTCGATATCTTTCTGTCGGAGATAGTCGCCGATCTTTACGATCTTCTCTCTCTCTGCCGTGATCGTGCGTTCCAGCACTTCCGGCTGTTCGGAGATTTCCTGAAGCATTAATGACATAAATTAGAATGGGATCAAAGATAAATATTACCGATGTGTATCGATCGTGCAAAACGCAGATCAATGGATCATTTCTTCGGGATCCGCGACCATGCCTTCAGCCATCAAAAGCGCGTCTTCGACTTCCCGTCGGTCCTGCATCGCTCGTAGGACAGCATTAATTGTTCCGCCTATTACGATGACGATCGCCGTAAGGTAGAGCCACAGCATCAGGATCATCACGGCTCCAAGCGACCCGTAAGCCTTGTTATAAGAATTGAAATATTCAAGGTAAAGGCCAAACCCTCGGGTTAACAGCAGCCAAAGCAGTATCGCGACGATCGAGCCCGGGGTGACCCAGTCCCATCGATACCTTTCGAAGTTCGGCAGCAAGTTGTAGATAATCTCGCACGTGAATAGCATGGCGATCAATATCGATAGCCACTGAATGGATACTAAGACGAGGGGCGAGGTTACTTGAAAGCCGAGGTAGCCAAGCGCTGCCTGAGACGCCTGCCAGCCGTAGAAGACTATTCCCAGAACGATAGCGACCAGCAGGATGAGGAGCAACGTGATTGAGAGCGATTGCAGCTTTGTCTTCCACCACCAGCGAGTTTCGCGAAGCTCATAGACAGCATTCAGTGCGCTGCGAAGGCTATCGATACCTGCCGACGCAGACCAAAGCGTGATCGCAAGTCCGATCGTGAGCTTGCCGCCCGTACTTGATTCAATGATCTCGTCGAGCGTTTTGCGCACCAGTTCGAACGCGCTCGAGGGCATTATCTGCCGAATATACGTGAAGAGTTCAGCCTTCAGGCCTTCGGTTGAGTCGAGGACGATAGCGAAAAGGCTGATCAGAAAGAACAAGAGTGGGAAGAGAGAGAATGAAAAATAGAAAGCGACTTGAGCTGCTCGACTAAAGATGTCCGTCTCTATCGATTTGTCGTACAGTCCTAAAAAGAACCGTTTCCAATCGATGCCGAAGATCCGCGTAATTGCCACCTTGATATATTCTGAACTAGCCCCTTGAGCGTTCGAGTAGCGTCATGGTTAGAGCGCTCAGGAGTACGAGTGCCTCGTCGGCTTCGGAGACGTCGCTAAGTTTTTCGAGCTGGAAGACACCTTCGAAGAATGCCGGCTGTTTCTTTAGCCGAGCGATCTGGGAGCCGCCCGTACGAGTGATGATGTACGCCGGATTGAAAAAGTAACCTGTGAACATACCAATCACTGGGATCTCACCGATGAGTGAATCGACGACCTTGATCCAGCCATTCTCTTCGTGTATCTCCATGGATAGAGAGCCGCTCGGATCGTAGATCTCATAATGAGCCCTAAAGATCGACCGCATTCCTTTGCGTTTGATCGCTCCGACCGATCCGCCGTGGCTATCGGTAAAGTTGTATTTCGCGGAGAAGTCCAGCATGCGATCGGCCTTTATGTTGTAAAGGTGCCGCGTCTGCTGCTCGTCTGCAAAGACGTTGATGTCTTCTTTAAGCTTCAGCAGCTTCTGCCTCACGTACCCAAGAAGTTCGCCGTTGGCGTCGCTGATATAGATCTGACTGACGAGCGTTATCAGTTTGAATGAGAGTTTCAGAGGGTAGTTCATATTGGTATCAATAGTGCCTTTGTATACGTTGGCTTATACCGCACGTGATCTCGTAGGAGATCGTATCGGCGATCTCTGCAACGTTTTCGGCTCGGATCAATTCTTCACCCGACCGTCCGATTATCGTAACATCGTCGCCGACCGATGCGTCTGGAATATCCGTCACGTCGATGGTCGTCCAGTCCATTGAAATCCGTCCGATAATCGGCGATCTCGTCCCATTTATCAGAAGATGGCCCTTGTTCGAGAGCGCTCGGGGAAGCCCGTCGTGATAACCGATCGGGATAGTGGCAACTACAGTTTCCCGTCCAGCTACAAACGTCCGACCATAACCCACCGACTCTCCGACGGCGATCGTATTCAGCTGAGCGATCTTCGATTTGATCGTCATCACCTGCTTAAGCGTGGGCTGGGGAACTGCATTCGGGAGCACGTCGCCGCCGAGCCCGAATAGAAGACCTCCGATCCGGACCATCTTCAAACGTGACCGCGGATGAACGACCGCTCCGGGCGAATTGGCCATATCGATGTACTTCGGGCGATGTCCGTAGGCGAGAAAAGTCTCGACGGCCGCTTCAAAAGCCGTGATTTGCAGATTCGTGAAGTGGGTTGCGCCGAGGTCGTCGGCGACGGCGAAGTGGGTCATTAACCCATCGATGTGGAGACTTTCAATAGTTGAAAGTTCGGCGGCAGAGGCGGCGACATCCCCGAGGCGAATTCCGATCCGTCCCATTCCCGTATCGATCTTTACATGAACCCTCGCCGTGCTTCTCTCGCGTCGGGCCGCTTCGGCGATAGATCGAGCCTGATCGATTCGAAAGATCACCGGCGTCAGATCGAAATTAAGCAGCGCAGATTCCTGTCCCGGCCAGAATCCGCCGAGGACGAGGATAGGCTTCGTAAGACGAGTCTCGCGGAGTTCAACTCCTTCCTCTACCGTTGCAACAGCAAACCAATCGACACCCTCCGTCTCTAGCCTAGTAGCGCATTGCACGGCTCCGTGTCCATATGCGTCGGCCTTGATGACGGCCATGAATTCTACACCTTCACCGACAAACGCCTTGACTGAGTGAAAATTGAATGCGAGGGCATCAAGATTGATCTCAGCAACTGTAGGTCTGGTGGCGGAAAGTGAACTCATCGCTCGCTAAAGTGATCTCTCAAGAATGCTGAGGTGAACAAAAACATCAACGGTCATTTCGCGACCATTAAAGTGAAATCTAGAGTGGAATATTGCCGTGCTTCTTTGGAGGATTCGTGTCTCGCTTGTTTCGAAGCAAAGATAAAGCACGGATCAGCTTCGGCCGAGTCTGTGATGGTTCGATCACCTCGTCGATAAACCCGCGCTCCGCGGCTACATACGGGTTAGCAAACTTCTCGTTGAACTCATCAACGATCCTCTTCCGCGTCTCTTCAGGATTCGTCGTGTCGCGCAATTCTTTCTTATAGAGCACACCGACCGCACCCTCGGCTCCCATTACCGCGATTTCGGCAGTGGGATATGCGAAGTTGATATCGGTCCTAATGTGCTTTGAGGCCATTACGCAGTAAGCTCCGCCATAAGCTTTCCGCGTAATGACCGTGATCTTCGGCACCGTCGCTTCCGCGAATGCGTAAAGCAATTTCGCTCCATGGCGGATGATGCCGAAATGCTCCTGGTTCACGCCTGGCAGAAAGCCGGGAACGTCCTCAAATGTGATCAATGGGATGTTAAAGCAATCACAGAATCGAACGAACCGGGCTGCTTTCACCGAAGCGTCGATATCCAAAACCCCCGCGAGAAATGCAGGTTGATTTGCGACGATCCCAACAGAATGTCCGCCGAGCCTTGCAAAACCTACTACGATGTTCGGTGCGAAATGCTCCTGAACCTCAAAGAAATAGCCTTCATCGACCACCGGATGAATGATGTCGCGGATGTCGTATGGCTGGTTGGAGGATTCGGGAACGGCGGAGTTTAGGCTCGCGTCACTTCGGTTCGACGGGTCGGTGGTCGCGACGAATGGCGGGTCATCCATGTTGTTTGACGGCATGAACGAGAGCAACTCCCGCGTGATTCTCAGCGCATGCTCGTCAGAATCCGCAGCGAAATGGGCGACGCCGGATTTTACATTGTGCGTCATGGCACCCCCCAGATCGTCCTTGGTAACATCTTCGTGGGTAACTGTCTTGATCACGTCCGGACCGGTGATGAACATATATGATGTGTCCTTCACCATCACGTTGAAATCCGTGATCGCCGGCGAATAGACTGCTCCACCGGCACAAGGGCCCATGATGCATGAGATCTGAGGGATCACACCACTAGCTAGGGTGTTACGAAGAAAGATGTCTGCATAGCCGCCAAGGGAAACAACACCTTCTTGAATACGAGCTCCACCCGAATCGTTGAGTCCGATGATCGGCACACCCGTTTTCATCGCGAGGTCCATTACCTTGCAGATCTTCGCCGCGAAGGTTTCCGATAGCGATCCGCCAAAAACTGTGAAATCCTGAGCAAATACAAAGACCTCGCGCCCGTCGACAAGCCCGTGGCCGGTTATCACGCCATCGCCTAGATATTTCTGTTTGTCGAGCCCAAAGTCGGTCGAGCGGTGCACCACGAATTTATCGAACTCTTCGAACGAACCTTCGTCGAGGAAAAATTCGATACGCTCACGCGCGGTCATTTTGCCGCTCGACTTATGCTTTTCCACGCGAGCAGGCCCGCCGCCCTCTTCGGCTCGTTTCGATTTGTCTTTGAGTAGCTCGAGCTTGCTCATCGGCCGGGTCTCAGGTTTCATCGATATTAAGTTTACCGAGAAACAGCCGCTTTGCAACAATCTCAAAAATCACCGAGCCGATTCGCTACTTCGCCGAAAACTCGATTTCTCAGGTTCTTCACCTGAAGTTCGGTTCTGCGAATATCTTCGAGCGTATTGTCGAGCTAGCGCGTTATCTGACCGAGCAAGCCCTGCCAGTCGCGAAGCGGGCGGGGCAGATTCGTTGAGAAGGATCTTCCAAATTCGGCCTACATCTTACTGAGAGTTGCTCAACCGCGCTGGCAGTTCGGGCGACATCGTTCGAGATGTTCTCGATCGGTCCTAATGCGCCGTACGTTACTGCTGGTGAAATGTTGGGAAGTCTGCGTCTGGCTAAGGCCGATCCTCGCAACAAACAGGACTAACAGCGAGCTGCTCAGAATACGGTATTTCATATCTCAATCTGCAGGATGTAGAATCTGCAGAGCCAAATGAACGAAACCGAAGTAATTACGAGTCGTGATAACGCGAACCTAAAGCTCGCACGAGCAGTCCGAGACAGCAGGGATCTATCCCTGATTTTCATCGAAGGAGCCCGCCTTTTCGAAGAAGCGATAAGATCTCGGCTTGATATTCTGCACGTTCTGATCTCCGCAGATGATTCACGATCGGTAAAGTTGGCTGAACTACTGTCTTATCAACCCGCCAAGCTGATAAAAGTTGCACCGCGTCTGTTCGATACGATCGCGGATACCACGAATTCGCAGGGTGTTATCGCACTGGCCCGCAAACCTCAAAGCGACCGTGAATCGCTCGGCGGGGGAATTGTAGTTCTGTTGCATGAAGTTAACAACCCCGCGAATCTCGGAGCGGTGGTCAGATCTGCGGAAGCCTCGGGAGCTTCGGGTCTGATAACCACGATCGGCTCTGCCGACGCTTTCTCCCCCAAAGCTTTGCGAGCATCTATGGGCTCTGCGTTTCGATTACCTATTGTTGAACGGCTTGATCTTTCAGATGCGATCGCGTGGGCAGGCGGACGAGGACTAGTCTCCACGGCGGCTGACGTTTCCGGCAAGATCAGATATTCAGATGTTGATTGGAATGTCCCGAGGCTCGTTATCTTCGGTTCAGAAGCGCACGGGCTTGAAGAGAGGGAACTTGCTTCGATCGACGAAAAGATTTGCATCCCAATGGAAAGCGAGGTTGAGAGCCTCAACCTCGCCGTATCATCCGGAATCATTCTGTTCGAAGCAAAGCGTCAGCGAATAGGCTGATTTACAACAGCGTTTACGTTTGAACTAGAATTTGAGTTAGCCGCGGTACCCGTCGGTGTTGTTCCGCCCGCCAGAGCTTTGGTCAAGGTTTCTGCAACCGCGGGATTATTGACGATCGCAAACCCGATCTCAATTTCGTTGCCAAGCACCTTTGCATTTGCAGGATCCGCAGTTGCCAGCTTTTCTTTGGCCAAGTTGAACTGTCGTTGAGCTTCAACGTACTTACCCGTTAGTAGCTGAGCGCGTCCGAGAAAATAATGATCATCGGGGGTTTCCGGGCTCGCGGCGTTCGCAGCAAGGAATCGCTCGGGAGCAGAGTCAACTTGGCGGCGAGTCTCTTCGAAGACGACCATCGTTATGTTGCTGCCTTTGGTATCATTTAGCACCGGAACCTGAGGTGCGGGATTATATTGCTGCCAGAACCAGAGAGCAGCAAAACCGATAGCTCCGCCGAGAATCAGAAACAGAAGCGACTGAAAAATGCCTCCGCCACGTTTTGCAGGTGGTTCATCATCGAGCGCATAACTGAATGGTGATGCCGCGGTGGAAGTGACTGCGGCCCGCACAGATTCTGGTTCAGTCTGAGGCGCAGGGGCCGTGGTCGCTGACGAATATTCAGCTTCCGGTTCGGTTTCCCCGACTCCCTCGTCTGCTGGTTCTTCGAGGAGATATGCCTCGTCGTCCTGCTCGTCTGTTGTTGTACCCTCCATCGCTTCTGACACTGCGGCAGTCTCCACAATGGGTTCATCGAACGGCGACCGTGCAGTAGCAACTGTTTCTTCTTCCTCGGGTTCAAGTTCAAGCTGAGGTGCAAGTTGAGCCGTCGACTCTGTTTGCGCGACACTCAACGGTTCGACTGTCTCTGGTGTGGCGAAGGTATCTGTGAGTTGACTCGAAACGCGGACGACCACCGCTGTCAAATTATCTTCAGCCCCGCGACTGTAACAAATAGACCGCATTTGTTCGCAGAGAACTTGAGGTTCGATCTCGTCGTTGAACAGTTGCTCCAGTTCAGGATCCCCAATGTGTCTTGTTATTCCGTCCGAGCAGAGAAGGAACATTGTCCCCGGTTCAATCATGATCGTTTTGATATCGATCTCGACCGATTCTTCAGCTCCAAGAGCTCGGCTGATCACATTCCGACTAGGATGCACAAGCGCCTGCTCAGGCGTCATGCGGCCGGCTCTGACCTCTTCCTCTACGACTGAATGATCTGCTGTCTCACGCTTAAGTGTTCCATCCGGCTCTATTCGGTAAACTCTTGAATCACCTACATGTGCGACCGTGGCTATATTTCCATTTACATGCAGAGCGGCAATAGTCGTTGCCATCGATGCGAGCTGCGGGAGCTCTGTCGACATGGTAAAGATCGATTGATTTGCGTGCTGGATCGCGATACGCAGCGCCTGCTCGGCGTCGAAATTCTCCGGAAGGTTGTTGAAGGCCTCGCCGAGCGTTTCCATCGCCATTTGTGAGGCAAAATCGCCGGCCTGAGCACCGCCAACGCCATCCGCGACCGCGAACAAGCCAAGATCCTTCAATTCAACAAAAGAATCCTCATTGACGGGGCGCTTCTCGCTGAGGCCACGGTCGGAAATTGACGCGGAGGCAAATCGAAAGTTGTTGTCCATCAAATCCTCTCCAGTCGCTGGGCGGACTGTTCCCTTATCAAGG
>JAQSDP010000014.1:2500-8899 GCA_029945985.1 bacterium
CTCACATTGACAGTGTTATTATTGACCCGATTTGGAGCTACTGTATTTTCGCCTCCGACAATGACGAGCCCGCCCCGATCGAACTGAGCGGCTAGCGCATTTTCGAAATACCGGTCACCATGAATTTCCATATTTATAGTGTTTCCATTAGCTGACGTTGCCCCCCCAAGTCCGCCGATAACATTCGTTCCCGCGCCATTTCCGTAGAAGCGGTTGCCGGTGGAGACCGCGTTAATTGTCGAGTTGAATGCCTGATTGTTGACTATCAGGCGGCCCTGCTCGTTCCCGTAGCTGCGGTTCCCGATCATTCGAACATTGACCGTAGATCCAGTAGTGCCTGCAAAGTTTCCAACCCGGAAGCCTTCCGCTAAACCAAATGTGTTCTCAAAGAAATCGTTATCGATGATGTCAACCTCGAAGGTTCTACCCGAGGTTCCCGTGCCAAAGTTCCTCGCGTCAAATCCACGGATATTACCAGTGGACGCGATATGGGCTACGCGGACGTGAGCGGTGACAGTCGATATGAGGTCGGCCTCAATAGCTGAAGACGCTACTCGTGCATTTCTCACAGTTAACCATTCGATCGAATTCCATCCTCTTCCGATCCTGATGGCTCCTGTCATAGTTGGAATGCTTCCTTGAAAGGACGCCTGCGGCAGAGATCCGGCGTCGATGATTACTGACGAGCGGTCTCCGATCATTCCGATCAGCGACATATTCTCCTTAAGTTCGAGGCGCCCTCGATTCGGCCGCTCGACGCCTGAAGGATCATTTCGCGACAGTATGTAAGTACCTGGTGCCAGAACTATCTGTGAGCCGCTGTTCGCTGGATCATTGACGGCCGCATAAAGTTCTTCAACGTTTGAGACGAGGACGGGGTTCGCAGCCGCAGTTATTGAAGCTACAACTGTTAAAACGGCAAGTAGGAATAAATTGTGTATTCTTTTCATTGTCTTTCTCCTTATCTTCGTGTCATCAAGTTCTCGGCCACATAGGTCGCAACGTCGCGCCCCGCTTTCTGTCCTGCGGTGGTGTCATATCGGAAGTGAACGCCGCCGTAGATTCGGCTCTTCGCAACTTCGTCGGTCAACGTAGAGAAAGACGAATACTGACGCACGCCTTCCGGACCGAAGTCGATCTGAAAAGCAACATTGTCCGAGCCGTAGAAAAGCTCAAGCGTTTTGGCGATCGACGCGCTGGCTGACGATGCGTTCGAGGCGTATGAGGGATGGGGCGGCGTTCCGGGGCCACCGAGCAGAGAATCCCATCCCACGTCCGCGGTTGTATTATCGTTGCCGTCCTCGTCCGCTCGCTGGATAGCCGTCACCGGACGCCATCGGCCGTAGGTATACTGACTCGTGAACGTAGTGAGTAAAGCATCATGAAAAGAGACAAACGAAAGGGCAGCCACTCGTGCCCGTTCGAGCGACGAAAGATCTTGCGTTATAGAGGTTGAGAATACGACGCTAAACATCGCCGCATCACTCGCCGGGGGAATGGCCCAGCGGAATGCTGAAGCAGTCTGTTCAGCCGTCCGCGTTCCGCTCGACGCGGATCCGAGTTCTTTCACTTCGTAAAGCGACGATGCGTACTCAGCGCCTGTGAGTGCAGGTGGTGCGACCGGAAGAAACTGAGTCGGCGAACTCAGTGCGAACGGGCAAACGCCCGGGATGTTGGTAAACACTGCAAATCCGGGGAACGGCGTCGGACCCTGCCAGTTACCGGGCATAGGGTCGAGCTGATATGGTGTCCACGGAGCGGTCCAACCATCGTTCGAACGGTATGCAAGCAGCCTCGCAGCTACGATCCGGCCGACTATCTGCCCCTGTCTGACTCGATTGAACGACTCGCCGGAAAAAGAGTCTGCCAATTCAGCCTCGTAAACCGCCTGCCTCGACGGGTAGAGCCCGACTAACACGTCATGAGCGGCCTGAGCCGCGGCCGCCTTTTGCGAAGCGTTCTTCGATCCGGGTACATCCGTTAGATACGAGCGATATCCGCCTTCGATCGAATTCATAGCATCGAAGATCGCGAGATTTATCATCGCGAAGCTGCGAGCCGGCAGAATGTTTCCCGGATGTAGCTCAGGTACTTCGAGCGTCTGCCCGAGAACCCGATTCCATTGTAGGACGACATCCTCCGCACTTTCTGGCAAAGAATGAACGGATGCCGGTGTAAACGTCACGACAATGATTGTCAAAAGTAGTGTTCCAAGTATTGGATTCTTCATGAGTTTGTCTCCAGTAAATTCCATCGATCGAAGCTGGCGGATGCGTGCGATATGGAGCAAAAAAGGTAAGTCGATGTTCCAGTCGACCGGGAGGGCCGTTATGCGGTTGCCGTTCATGACCGTGTGCGTTGGGGCAATGTCGGACGTCCACACGAACCCGGATTTGACCGCAATAGTGCGCGCGGTCATTTTTGAACTATTTGGACGCCGGCTGCTATATAATCCTAGGCTGATCCTTTGCGGGGAATCGAGCGGTAATTTATAGCAACCGACGATATTTCTGTTCCAAAACACAGTAATCGTCGGAGGCTCATAATGTCTTTGGAAATTGTTCCTAGTTTTATCCTCAATTCTTCTGAGGCCGATTTGGACAGTAAAGAGCAGGTATCCTACACTTTCAGAACGTTTCGCATAGATGTTTCCGAGCGCCGTCTTTTAGAGAACCGGGCCACCATCCCGCTTACGCCCAAGTCGTTCGACCTGCTCGTATACCTCGTTGAGCGTAGCGGACACCTCGTCGAGAAAGATGAGTTATTGGAGAAAGTTTGGCCCGATTCGATCGTTGAGGAGTCTAATCTTGCCCGAATCGTCCATACGCTGCGCAAGGTGCTTGGCGAGGATAAGAACGGTGAGAGGCTCATCGAGACAGTTCCCAAGAAGGGATACCGGTTTGTTGCGGAAGTTACTCGGCTTGGAGATGTGGATCGCCGAACCGAATTTGCGACGTTCCCGGCTGAGCCGGAGCCGATTCCGCCTCCGGCTCGCACTCTCTATTCGCGATCGACGTTGATCACCGTCTCGGCGGCGATCGTAGGCTTGGTGTTAGTCCTCGCCTTAGCGGCGTGGAGCTACAGGTTATCAAACACACCGGAAGCCGCTTCTTCGGAAGCAAGCACTCATCCAGAAACGAAGAACGGCGAAGCTTATCAGCAATATTCGCAGGGCAGGTTCCTCGTCGAGCGCCGGCACAAAGGTGACTACGAAAAAGCGCTTGAGCACTTCGAACGAGCGATCGAGCTTGATCCAACTTATGCGAACGCGTTAGCGGGCAAAGCAGACACGAAGGTTGTTTTGTTCTGGGGTTCGAGTTCACACGCGGACATAAGTCAGGCTCGCACTGCGGTTCGCCGCGCTATTGAGATAGACAGTCGTAATTCATATGCCCGGACGGTACACTGTCGAATTCTAACGACCTATGATTGGGATCACTCTGCCGCCGAGAAGGAATGCCGCAAGGCGGTCGAACTCAACCCTCAAGATCACGAAGCTCAGAAAGAGCTAGCTTTTCTTTTGAGCTCTCTGGGGAAGTCGGAAGAGGCTCTACAGGCGATGGATCGGGCAATCGCGATCGCCCCTACCTCGTTTAACAAACGCTCTCGCGGAGTTGTCCTCTACCATTCCCGTCGTTACGATGAGGCTCTCGAGCAGTTCCACCAGGTCGGCCATACCGATCCAAATTATCGAGAAGCGATCCGTTGGCTGATTCGGTGTCATCAAATGGAGAAGGATTACGAGAGGGCTCTGGCCTCGTACCAAATATTGCTTGAGGACTCGGGGGCCACAGCCGCGGAAAGGGATTCGGTTGTGACGGATTTCAAAAGTAAGGGCTGGAATGCCGTCCTGGAACACATGGCGGGAAGTCCTAGCCTGCGAACCTTGTTCCTCGCTGGTACATATGCTCAGCTAGGGCAGACCGACCGAGCCTTCGAGGTGCTCGAAGATATGTACGCGCGCAAGGCAATTCTATTGATCACGGCCGCACGCGAACCAACCCTCGATCCTATTCGCAACGATCCTCGTTTTGCCGATCTTCTAAACCGTATCGGGATGAAGCAGAACTAGAGATCAGTTCGGACGCACAGTGAGATAAACTGTGCCGCCGCGGCGGGCGACAAGCATCAGGATTGGCCGTTCGCCGGCCCGCTCGAGGGCCGCCTGGACATCCTCAACCGACTTTACGGCAACTCGATTGATCTCTAGTACCACATCACCGCGAGAGATTCCGGCCTCGGCGGAGGGTCCGGCCTGGTCGACGTCGGTTACGACTAGACCTTCGCCTTCGTTGATGCCTAACTGTTTCGCGACCGATGGGGTTATGGGCTGCAGGCTGAGACCGAGTTTCCCACCTTGCGGTTGGATGTTAGGAGCATTCGGGTTCTGTCCTACGGGAGCCGCCGTTCCTGATCCGTCGACGTTGTATTCATCGAGCGTTGCCGTCAGTTCGACCTGATTACCCTCGCGCGTTATCGCAAGTTTGATCTCGGATCCCGGCAGGGTTCCTGCAACTTTGTTGCGAAGCACGTTAGAGTCTTCGATCTTCTCGCCGTTGATCGCAGTAATGATATCGCCCCGCTTCACCCCTGCCTTCTCGGCCGAGCTCCCAGCCCTGACGGTGCTGACGAGCACTCCCGACGTATCCTTCAATTCCAGAGCCTTAGCGGTATCTTCAGAAATATTCTGAATATTGATGCCCAGCATTCCGCGCCGCACCCGCCCGTCTTTGAGGAGCTGCTCCATCACCGACTTTGCCATATTCGACGGAATAGAGAAACCGATACCAATATTGCCCCCCGCCGGACCGCCGGCGAGTATCTGAGAATTGATTCCTATCAGTTCGCCGTTAAGATTCACCAAAGCGCCTCCCGAATTACCTCGATTGATGGGAGCGTCGGTTTGAAGAAAATCTTCAAATGTGTCGTTACTGTTGCCGTAAGCCAATCCAGTCCGGCGTCCCTTGGCCGAGATGATCCCTGCCGTTACCGTTTGCCCGATCCCGAGCGGATTGCCTATAGCGAGCACGATGTCGCCAACTCTTACGGTGTCCGAATTACCGAGCGTAAGAAAAGGCATATTCTGAGCTTCGATCTTCAGGACCGCCATGTCGCTCGGCCTGTCCGAACCGACGAGCTTAGCTTCGAAGGACTTGTTGTCAGCGAGCAACACGGTTATCTTCTCCGCACCCTCGACGACATGGTTATTCGTCACGATGGTGCCGTCAGCCGAAACGATAACACCGCTGCCGAGGCCGCGTTCGATCTGCGGACGCTGTTGAGGCTGTTGCTGCCCCGGTCCCTGGCGAAATAGATCGTCCAGGTTGAACTGGGTCTGAGAGTTGGGCCGGCCTTTAACTTCTGCCTCGATGCGCACGACTGCCGGAGAAGATTTCTCAACCACATCCGCATACGAAGTTCGGACGCCATCGACGACGATCGGTGCCGGCGGAGCAGAAGGCTGCACGGGCGCCGCGGGTTGTTCTCCACTGAGTAGCCCTGTATTACAGGCTGAAAACGTGAAGACAGAGATTAGGGAGGCGGTTAGGATAAGATTACGGTTAAACATTTGGAACTTCTCCGATAAATATCTATATATCAAATTCTAGCGATTTGCGGGCGAGATTCAACACTTATCATTCTTTTACGAGTTTGAGAGCGAGATGTTCGCATATTTGGATCGTCCGCTGACCCGCTTCGTGACTGGAATCGGGTGGGAGTTCGCCAATGGAAAAGGGACAATGAACTTTGATCGTCCATTGTCCCTTCTAAATTACCCATTGATCTATGGTACGTCGATAGACATATCCTTCCCTGAGAAGCTGAAGTTAGGACGTTTGCGTCCTTTCATAAACTTGGCTGCCGTCTGCGAGAGGGCCGTGATGATCATCGGCAGAGCAATCGAAGGGTCGCACGGAACGAAGGCGGTCGTAGCTCCCTTTCCGAGCTTGCCGAAGTTCCCGGTATGGTTACCCGAGTATGAGGGCGTGCGGCTGTCGAGCGGAACTGAATCGGTCGTGATCGAGATCGCATATTTATGACCGCGTGGATTTGTCCGCGTGATGTACGACGAGATCTCTGCAACATTCAGCATGCTCTGGCTGTGAGCGCTTCCGAGCGTAATAAGTGCAGAATTTCGCGTCTTTTGAGCGATCTGCATCATCTCGATCGTATCCTGCGTCCCGTCGAACGAGATCTGAGCTTTCTTTTCGAACTTCGCCCGAGCGAGTCCGATCGAAAGTTCGCTACCAAGCACATCCGGGCAGAAAACCGGGATCCGTGCCTTATACGCAGACGTGATGACGCCATCCTCGTGAGCGATCTCGGCCAACTCGCGGCCCATCAATAGCATGAACTCACGCACGGAATAAGGACGCGTTTGATCGAGCTGATTTATCA
>JAQSDP010000015.1 GCA_029945985.1 bacterium
GTTCGCGAACGTAGCTCAGAAGATCGTAAAAAATGGCCTTGGTAAAGAAGAGAACGGCCACTGGCGTCGATTCATTTTCGAGAAGCCATTCGGGCATGACCTTGAATCGGCTAGGAAGCTCAACACAGACCTCCTTAAGGTCCTGAGCGAAAAGCAGATCTACCGCATCGACCATTACCTTGGCAAAGAGACGGTTCAGAATCTGCTCGTGTTTCGATTTGGCAACAGCATCTTCGAGCCGATATGGAATCGCAACTACGTCGACCACGTGCAGATCACGGTCGCGGAGCAGCTCGGTGTAGAGCAGCGCGGCGGCTATTACGACTCGGCCGGAGCGTTGCGGGACATGATCCCGAATCACATCTTTCAACTCGTGACGCTCACAGCGATGGAGCCGCCCGTTTCCTTCGATCCGGATTCGGTGAGGGACGAGCAGGTCAAGATCCTTCAAGCGATTCAACCATTCTCGCCGGAAGACGCGCTTCACAATGCGATTCGCGGCCAGTATGCCTCCGGACAGAGCAACGGCAAATCCGTTCCGTCGTATCGAGATGAGGAAAAGGTCGCTGCGACTTCAAATACGGAGACGTTCGCGGCTCTGAAGCTCTCGATCGATAACTGGCGTTGGGCGGATGTTCCATTTTACGTTCGTACGGGTAAGCGGATGGCGACGCGAAATTCGAGCATCGTGATCTGGTTCAAGAAGGCTCCGTTCATGCTATTTCGCGACACACCGGTCGAACGACTTCGCAGTAATCGTATAGAGATCCACATCCAACCGGACGAAGGGATCACGCTTCATTTTGGGGCGAAGGTCCCTGGCCCGGTTGTGAAGATGGGTGCGGTCGATATGGATTTCGATTACGTCGATCACTTCGGTAAGCAGATGAGCACCGGATATGAACGGCTTCTATTCGACTGCATGATCGGGGACGCGACGCTATTCCAGCGGGCGGATATGGTCGAGGCAAGTTGGAGGGCAGTCACGCCGATCCTGGATGTTTGGCATGCGATCCCGGCCCGGGACTTTCCTAATTACGAAGCCGGATCGTGGGGGCCGAAGGCGTCGGACGACCTTCTCGAACGCGACGGCCGGAAATGGAAGAACGACGAGCCCGAGATCCGCAAGGATGCAAAATGAACGTCGTTATTTCAAAGGACGCTGACGAACTTGCTTCACGCGCGGGGGCTGATGTCGCCACCCTCGCGAACGAAGCGATCCGAGAAACAGGCTTGTTCACGGTGGCGCTTTCCGGCGGCTCGACTCCCCTGCTGCTGTATAAAACCCTGCTCGATGCCGCGGTCGACTGGGAGCGCGTTTTCTTTTATTTTGGCGACGAAAGGAATGTGGCCGCCGATGAGGACGCGAGCAATTTCAAGGGAGCGAACAAATCCCTCTTTCGGCCGCTTCGGATCCGTGAGGACAATATACTTCGTTGGAGGACGGAACTCGGTTCGCCGCTGGAAGTGGCTGATGATTACGAGGAAACCCTTCAGAAACTATCGGCTGACCTTCCCAAGTTCGATCTGATTCTCCTTGGAATGGGAGCGGACGGTCACACGGCGTCACTCTTTCCTGGTACGGATGCTCTGAACGAAAGGCAACGACTCGCCGTCGCAAACTGGGTCCCTCAACTCGGCTCGTGGCGGTTCACGCTGACATATCCGGTGATCAACAACGCTCGAAATGTCATGTTTCTCGTGGCGGGAAAAGATAAGGCAGAGATTGTTCGTGAAGTGCTTGAGGGAGACGAGGATCTTCCCGCGAAACTTGTCCAACCGACCACAGGAAAGCTCGCCTGGTATCTCGACCGCGCTTCCGCCCGTGATCTAGAGCACGCAAACATTTGATTTTGAACGCCATTAAACCTACCATTCATCCGGATTAGCTTATGGGATTGGAGATAGCTGTATGCGTCTTGATATTGTTCGTCGTCGTGTTTCTCGCGACGGTGGATATGGCATTTTCGCAGCTGTCTGACCTCGGCCTGCGCAGGCTTGCGACGGATACGGAAGAGGGATCGCGTCAGAAAACGTATGAGTTCCTACGTGAGATCGTCGATAATCGGCCGCTGTTTCGTTTCGCGATCACGACTACGATACAGTTACTGCTGATCACCTTTACGGTAGTAGTCGTGATCGCCATAACGCGTTATACGCTCGACCGCACATCCGTGCTTCTCTATAGCCTTCTGATCGGGCTGCTTTCTACTATCATTTTCAGGCAGTTTCTTCCGCGGTTATTCGTTAGGAGCGACCCGGAAACGGTTCTGCTTTCAGTGCTGCCTGTAGTACGGCCGCTGTATGCCCTTGCGACGATAGTGGCTGCGCCCTTCGCAACGCTTTTCAGATCGAAGGATCAGCAACAGAAGGTAGAATCGACGGCGACACCGGACAGCTCCGACGAGCGAAATGAGGACGACGACGAGGATATTCAGGCTCTCCTCGAGGCGGGAGAGGCGGAGGGGATCCTTGAAGAAGGCGAGCGGGAAATGATCGAATCGATGGTCGAGTTCGCGGATACGCGCATCGGCGAAATAATGACGCCGCGGACGGAGATCTGCTCGATACCGGCGGATGCCACTGTCCGAGCGGCTCGCGACCTGATCATAGAACAAAAGTATTCACGCCTTCCGGTCTATCGCGACAACATCGATAACATCGAAGGCGTGATCTACGTGCGTGATCTATTGCAGGTGTGGGCTGACGGCGGGAAGGAAGATCAGCAGATCGGGGGCATGCTGCGCGATCCGTATTTCGTCCCGGAGACTAAGAGTGCTGCCGACCTTCTTAAGAAAATGCAGGTGGATCATGTACAACTCGCGATCGTCGTGGACGAGTACGGAGGTGTCGCAGGGGTCGTCACTGTCGAAGATCTGATCGAAGAGATCGTCGGCGAGATCGAGGACGAGGACATCGAGGGTGAGGAGATCATCGAAATAATAGAGGGGGAAGATGGATATTTAGACATTCTCGGCTCGACTGAGATCGACAAGATCGAGAGACTTTTCGGAGTTGATCTAGAGGGGGGCGATTACTCGACAATAGCCGGGATGGTGACGAACGTTACGGGTCACGTGCCGAAGGTCGGCGAGACTTTGGCGATCCGCGGCCTGCACATTGAAGTGAAAAGCGCTGACGAAAAGAGGCTTTTACTCCTTAGGATCAGGCCGGTCGACGATGACGCACCCGGGCCGGATCCGGGCGATCAGAGGGTATAAGCCTTTGTGGTAGAATATCGTCACAATTCACAGATGGAGGTATTCAAATGGCGATCAGATTAGGTGATGAAGCGCCCGATTTTACAGCTCAGACGACTCAGGGCGAAGTTAAGTTTCACGATTGGCTCGGCGACAGTTGGGGCGTTCTCTTTTCCCATCCGAAAGACTACACACCTGTTTGCACTACAGAACTCGGAATGGCTGCCAAGCTCAAGCCTGAGTTCGACAAGCGCAACGTCAAAGTGATTGGGCTAAGCGTTGACCCTCTCGACTCGCACCAGGGTTGGGAAAAGGACATTGAGGAAACTCAGGGCACTGCCGTGAACTTCCCGATGATCGCGGATTCGGACAAGAAGGTCGCCGACCTCTACGACATGATCCACCCGAACGCGAGCGATACGTTTACCGTCCGCTCGGTGTTCATCATTGGCCCGGATAAGAAGGTGAAACTTACTCTTACGTATCCGGCGTCAACTGGCCGCAATTTCGACGAGATCCTGCGTGTGATCGATTCCCTTCAGTTGACGTCAAAGTACAGCGTTGCTACGCCTGTGAACTGGAAGGACGGCGACGACTGCATCATCGTACCGGCTGTAACTAACGAACAGGCGAAAGAAAAATTCCCCGCTGGATGGAAGGAGATCAAACCCTACCTCCGCGTTACGCCTCAGCCTAATAAGGTTAAGGGTGAGGGACAGTCGGCATAGATCATAATTGGGGGCGACTTTGTGTCGCCACCTCAACTTGACCCAAACCAGTAAGTTGTATGACAAAGTCCATGTCGAGCAAGGAAATGGTCCGCTGGGAAAAGATCCGGGCAAAGGGCAAATGGTATTTTATGCTTCGTACCGCACTTCAATTTAGCCTGGCGGTCCTTTTCGCGGACGTCGTTACCGATTGGCTTTTTGGCGACCCGATCGAAATTAAAACGTTCACGTTATATGCTGTACCTGTCTTTGGCCTCCTGTCCGGAATCACGCTTTGGTGGATAGCCGACGCTCGGTACCAGAACCACATGCTCGACTCGAAGATCCACGATGGTCTGAAAGACGCGAGATCATGAAAATACAGGCCCAAGCCGGCGAATCGCTCCACGACGTAGAGATCAACCGCGAGGGCGGAAAGGTATTCGCGAGAGTCGACGGGCGCGAATATGAGCTTGAGGCATCAGAGCCTGAGCCGAATGTTTTCCTCCTGAAACACGCGGGGAAGATTCACGAATTCTACGTTGCCTCGGCTGCTCAACCGGGTTCTCCGCAGATCGTTTCATCCCGAGATAATGATTTCGAAGTAACGCTCATCGACCCGAAACGGCTCCGCGGCTCAGCTGGTTCGGGCGGATCGGCTGATGGCCTTGCTGAGATTAAGACAATGATGCCGGGCAAAGTGGTGAGACTGATCGCTAGTGTTGGGGACTCCGTTGAAAAAGGAGACGCAGTGCTGGTCGTAGAGGCGATGAAGATGCAGAACGATCTCAAGGCTCCGAAAGCGGGTGTCGTCAAAGAGATAAGGGTTTCGGAAGGCTCGACCGTCGCGGCGGGAGATGTTCTCGCTGTTATCGAATAGTTTAGAGTTCAACCTCTAGCTTGGAAATGGGTTGCCCAAAGCTGACTCTTATCAGCTGATAAAAGCTGAACTCTGAACTCTGAACGCCGAACTACAATTTCGCTCCGCAATATTTGCAGTGAACGGCGTCAACGTCGTGAGGTTCGGCGTGACATTCAGGACAAACGTGAGTTGAAAGAGATTTCGACGCTTTGATCAACTCTCCAGTAACGATTCCAGTCGGAACCGCGATGATTCCATATCCCATGATCATCACTACAGAAGCCAGCAGCTTGCCCAAGCCCGTTTTCGGCGAAAGGTCTCCGTAGCCCACCGTCGTTAGCGTGACGATCGCCCAGTAGATGCTTGTCGGGATGTCAGTAAACCCGTGCTCTTCGCCCTCAACAACGTACATCAGCGATCCGACGACCGTAACGATACTGAGTATCGCCACGAGAAACACCGTGATCTTTTGGCGGCTCGCTCTTAGTGCAGCGCTGATCACGCGACCCTCTGAAATGTACGAGGTCAGTTTAAGAACACGGAAGATCCTAAGAAGCCTAAGGATACGAATCACAAGGAGATACTGCGTACCCGGGAATAAGAGACTTATATAAGTTGGCAAGATAGCCAGGAGATCGACAAGTCCATAGAAACTAAAAACGTAGCGTAGCGGGCGTTTGACTGATATCAGCCGGAGAATGTACTCGATGGTGAAAAGGATCGTGAACGCCCATTCAACGCCGTACAATTCCACGCCATATGATTCACGAATCGACCTAACACTCTCTAGAAACACGGCCAAAACGGAAAGAAGGATCAGCGATATCAGCGTGATATCGAAGACCCTTCCTGCTGGCGTTTCAGCCTCGAATACGACCTCGTAAATTTTCTGCCGCCAATCAGCTCCGGCCGGTTCTTTGAATTCGGTTTCCACCGGAATATTTAACAACAGATCGTTAGAAATCGCATTCCGGTCAATTGCTTGAGAGCTTTTTCTGAACGAGACGGTCTAGATTTTCGCGGGATATCATTAAATTATCCGTTGCGTTGATGTACCACGAATCATCCTCGAGTTCCCTCTCGCGTTCGACCTTGACGGCGCGCTTTGTCTCTGAGGGAGCAACTCCGCCATAGATCGTGCGGATGTTAACGAAATTTTCCGGGGACACGGCGGCCGCCAGATCTGCCTCGGTCATCTTCAACTCGCGTCCGGCGGTCTCCTTAGCCGCGGACTGAAGCATCTCATAAGTGATCTCGCCGCCGGCTTCTATTGCTGCCTTGACGCAGGTTCCGACGATCTTGTGAGCAATACGGAACGACAGTCCCTCGCGACGGACGATCGTATCCGCCAGCTCGGTGACAGCAATGAAATTCTCCCCGGCACGCTTTTTAAGTACATCGAAATTGAAGGTGGCGGATTGTAATGTGTTTGCGAAGAGGTTAACAGCACGATCGGCATCGCGCATCGCCGAGTATATGAGCGGCTGAAGATCGTCCTCGACGTCGTTGATGTCACCAAACGGTGTATTGTGAACAGCCGTGATCACGCCAAGCGTCTGACCCAGAGCCTTCGAGGCGATCGCACGGATGTGTTCGAGAGCAACGGGATTCCGCTTCTGCGGCATGATCGATGAGCCCTGAACATATCCGTCAGGCAAACGAATAGCGTTAAACTCCATCATCGCCATCAGCAGGAATTCCTGCGCGAACTTGCCTGTATTTACGAGCAATGCGGCGACCGCACCTAGAGTTTCAATAAAATAATCGACCGACGCTATCGAGGCGTAGGAGTTGACGGTCGGTGCGGTGAATCCGAGAAGTTCGGCAACGCGGTGACGGTCTATCGGGAAACCGGTCGTCGTGATCGCACCCGAGCCGAGCGGGCAATAGTTCATGTTCTCGTAGGCTCGCTGGAGCCTTCGTATATCACGTCCGACGTTCTCGCCCATTGCCAGCAGAAAATGAGCCATCGTTGATGGCTGGGCCGGCTGTGTGTGGGTGTACGCCGGGATCAGCGTCTCGTGATTTTTAGCCGCGAGATCGAGGAACACCTTTCGCAGATCCATCGCCGACCGCATCAGCCGCAAGCAATCTCGTCTGAGCTGCAGACGGTAAATGGTCACGTCGATATCGTTACGGCTGCGGGCGGTGTGCAGTTTACCAGCAACGTCAGGATCGCCGCACAGCTTCGTGATCTCTTGCTGCAACAGATAAAAAAGGTCTTCAAAAGAGCCGTCATATTCGCGCCGCCGGATCGCCTCAAAATCCAGAGCAACCAGTGCTCCGAGGATCTGTTTCAACTCGTCAGCGGTAATGATGCCCTGCTCAGCCAGCATTATTGCGTGCGCGAGATCGACCTGATGATATGCGTCGAGAAAATATTCTTTCGCATCAGAAAAACAATCGGCGAGTACATTGTCTTTGTAACTCTGGGCGGGAAACTTTTCGGCGGCGGCTTCTTTTGGCATGGTCATACAGCTAGACAGAAAAAATGCCCGGAGCGTCAAGAGGCGCTCCGGGTCAGGTGGAAGTTAATTAGAGATCGCTCTGCGGTAGGCTGAGCAGGTTTGCAAACAGGCGAAAGGCTCCGGGATTGCCTGCCGGCAACTGACGGAAGAACGAATACGAATTGTAAACCCAGTGTCCCTTGCCGAGCTTTACGTGAACCAGAGCACCCGTTACCGGTGGCTCGCCCTCGTCGGCCGTGGACAATAAAGCCGTGTACTGCGGATCAAGCCCAGTCAGGCTGTAGAGATTTCGCTCCTGCACCCAGTTGTCCCAATCGGAATTCACGATCCTGTTTGGGACGTTCATCGTCACGTGATTCGGCACAAGGATGGTAACTGGAGCATTCTCATCAACCACGCGAACATTCGAAACTCGTTGCTGGCCGTTGATGACAGCCTCCATCTTAACGGAAAACGGCGCGAGATTTTCGCGGATGAATTCTTGCTGCTGATATTGAACGATCATCGTACCGCCGTTTCGAACGAAGTCGAGCAGGCGTCCGTTGTTCGAAACGTAATCAGGACGAACCTGCGAGGCTCGGATCCCGATCACGATCGTGTCGAACCGCGAAAGGTCCCCAGTTGAAAGATCTCGCTCGTCGAGCATCGTCACCGGCAAGCCGAGCAACGTGATCGCTTCGGGAACGCGATCGCCGGTGCCCATCACATATCCGACGCGGACCGGAGCGACCTTGACATCGATCACCTTCGCCGCGATCGCCGCCGGCGAATATCGGCGATGAGTCTGCATATGCTGATAGGCAACCTCGTGCATCGTTAAGCCGTAGCTCGCTCCCCCGACTTGTGCGACGGCCGGAATGTTGTACGAATCGGCTTTCGTATTCGCCGGGATGGTGACGTCAAAGACGACAGCCGTCTTCTGACCCTTTGCCTTCAGTGCAAAATCGCTGGAAGCAGGCGTGGCCATCCACCCGCTCGGAAGCTGCAGCCGTACCGAACCATTGGTTTCACGCGGAGCGTTGTTCGTAACCGAAGCAACAACGCGCTTCTTGGTCGCCGCGGTCGATACCGGAGCGATGATCAGGTTTGAGTCGAGCGTGACGGTTACTGCGGGCACGACGTTAAGATCACGACGAAGCTCGCCGCGGATATCGTCAGCGAATCGATACTCGACGGTCTTCCAGGTCGTGACCTCGGTTCCGCCGATGTTCAACTTCACCTCGGCGGTGGCGATCGGGTTTTGGAACGGCATGTTCTTGTCCATTCCGGCCGTTGACCAGTCGAAAGTGAAGCTTTTTCGTTCATTCTCGAGCCAATACGGCTGAGTCGGCTTTGCATTTGCCGGAGCCGTCAGCTTAAAGAAACTCGCTCCGACGGATACCTCATTGCGCGGCCGAAATCCGGTCGCTGCGGGCTGAGCAGGCTCGGCCTGCGAGGTTGCGGTCCAACCATCTGCAGTTCTGATCGCGGAACTCGCGACCGTAACACCGGACACTTCGGGAGCAAACACACGGACCGAGACGTTGCTCGAATCGCCCGCGACGATCGTCTCGGTGTCCGCAAGAGCATCGACGATAACACCGGCTGCAGCAAGCAGGGCATCGCTAAATTCTTTCTCTTTATACTTCAAGAAGAAATCCGCCT
>JAQSDP010000016.1 GCA_029945985.1 bacterium
CCGGTGACCGATGGGGAACTCGGCGAGATCGTGCTTCGTGGGCCGAACATCTTCAAGGCGTACTTCAAGAATGACGACGCCACCGCCAAAGCCTTCGCGAACGGCTGGTTCCACACAGGCGACATCGGCTACCGCGACACCGACGGATTCTTCTACATCGCCGACCGCAAGTCAGACATGATCATCCGCGGCGGTGAGAACATCTATCCCCGCGAGATCGACGACCTCCTCTACACCCACCCCGCCGTCGCCCACGCCGCCGTCATCGGCGTCCCCGACGATCTCTACGGCGAAGAAGTCGCCGCCTTCATCGTCCTAAAAGACGGATTTTCCGTAGGGCGGGCGCACGAAGCTATGGCAGATCAGACTCCAGAGCCGATGTCAGTACCACCTGCGGTAGCGGGTGGCTCTTCTCAGCCGATCGAACCTTCGGACAGAGAAGAGAGTATCAGTGGGCATGGCTCCGAGAGATCAGAGATCCCACATCCGAAGTCCCACATCCGAAATGTCTCCCCCGATGACATCATCAGCTTCTGCAAACTTCACCTCGCCGACTTCAAATGCCCCAAGACCGTCCACTTCGTCGACGACATCCCCAAAGGCCCAACCGGCAAACTCCTGAAACGCGAACTCGCCAAACTCTTTGCCAAGCAGGCCGGCGCCCCACAATGACTCCATCGAGAGCATTGATGTAAACTTAGCGTTTCGATATGGCTAAGCGAGTTCTAGGAATTGCGGTTGTAGGCATCGGTGGAGCGGTCGGGACTACAATGGTTGCGGGCATCGAACTGCTCAAGAACGGCGTGATCGACACGACCGGCCTGCCGCTTGCCGTACTCGAAGCTGCCGGCCTTGCCGCATACACCGACATCATTTTCGCCGGCTGGGACCTCTTCGCCGACCACCTCGCTCAGGCCGCCGAAAATCACGACGTTCTCACCCACAAACAGTGGGTCGCGGCGGAAGAATCTCTCAAGCAGATCAAGCCCTGGCCGGCCATCGGCGATGCGAGGTTTTTGTCATTGATCGATGGCGAAAACAAGATCGGCGACAAAGGCCATAGAGCGGTGATCGACAAACTCCGAGCTGATCTTCAGAGTTTTCGCGAGAAATGCGACTCGGCCGTCGTGATCAACCTGGCCTCGACCGAAAAGCTCGCGGTCGAAGGCAACGAGATATTCAACTCGATCGCCAGTTTCGAAACCGCCCTCGACGAGAATTCGCCCGACATCGCTCCCGCAATGCTGTACGCATATGCCGCGATCGCCGAGGGCGTTCCCTACGGCAACTTCACGCCGTCAGTCGCGGCGGACATCCCTGCATTGGTCGAGTTTGCCGCAAACCAGAATGTACCGATCGCCGGCAGGGACGGCAAAACCGGTCAGACGTTCATCAAGTCGGTGATCGCTCCGGCACTTCGGTCCCGGGCATTGAAGGTGGACGGATGGTTTTCGACGAACATCCTCGGGAATCGTGATGGACTTGCTTTGTCCAATGCCGAATCGCTCGCGTCGAAGGTGAAAACCAAGAGCAGCCTGCTCGACGACATCCTGGGCTACGAGGTCGAAGATCACATCGTCGACATCCGCTACTACCGACCCCGCGGCGACAACAAGGAGGCTTGGGATAACATCGACATCCGCGGCTTCCTCGGACAATCGATGCAGATCAAGGTGAATTTCTTGTGTAAAGATTCGATCCTGGCCGCACCCCTCGCTATCGAGATCGCCCGCTGTCTTGATTTAGCGCAACAACGAAACGAAGGCGGAATTCAGGAGCAGTTGTCGGTTTTCTTCAAAATGCCGATGACGCGGGCAGCCAAAGTTGACCAGCGATTCCACGAGCAAGAAGCTGCGTTACTTCGATGGCTGGCGAGCTAGCTCAACCTCAGCCGCGATATACCCAAAGCTCGCCCACTGATCTCCCTCGACGATCTTACGGAATATCGTCATGGCTTTCTCACGATCTCCGTTGTAAAGGAAATAGTTGCCGATCCCATATCCAAGCGAAGCCGACCCGAGCGTGTTGGCATCACCCTTGATCGTTGACAATAAATTCTCCGGCCGCTCTTCGCTACGGTTCAGCTTGATCAGCTTGAGATAGTCTTCATTCTCGATCACGTCGAGGTCTTTCGGCAGCGAATCCAGAAGCCGTTTCGCCTCCTTCGCCTTGCCCAACCGACGCAGCGTCATGTAACGCCAATACACGGTCGCCACAAGCATGTCGTTGTTCTTTGAAACCTTCTGACACTCCGCGTATGCCCGCGCGGCTTTCTTAAAATCGCCCTTGAGATAGTAGGCAAGCCCGAGGTGATACCAGATGTTCGATTGCAGCGTACTCGTCGGGATATTGCGGGCGTTCGGCATTCCGTTCGGCTCGACCGAATCAGGTTTGCCTTTGATAAGTTTCGCCGCGGTTTCAAAGTCGCGGATCGCATCGTCGAAGCATCGGAGCGTGAAATACCGGTGCCCGCGGTGGCGATACATTCTCGCGTCCGTTGAGAACTTGCTGACGCCTTCGGTAAAGATCTTGATTGCTTCCTTATACTCGCCCGTGTACGCGATCCGCCGCCCGTACCATATCAGTTCTTCAGCGATCTGCGGATTCTTGCTATATGCCTCTCGAGCGATCGCAAGATTGGCTTCATATGTCTTCGCGGCCTCGGACGAAAGGACCGTCTTCACCTGCCTCGCCGCATCCGCACAAGGCTGAGCCCGGACTAATGCAGCACATAGAATTATCAATGAAAATGACAAGATCAGCTTCATTCCACGAATGTTACCAGACAATTCTGGCACCGGGCATGCCGGTCTGGTTCATAGCGGTTTTGATTCCGAACCGATGTTGCGTGAAAATTAAAAGAACCGAAGGAAATTTAAATGTCCATGAATGCAATCTCATATTCTCTGCCCGCCCGGATCGAAGATAAAGTCCGTGAAAAGATCGCCGAATGGAACGCGGAAAATAAGGTACGCCGCATCTGGGAGAAAGATGCCTCCGTCTGGACCGGCGATGACGAAGCGAAGTGGCTCGGATGGCTGACGATAGCGGCGGAGGAGGCAGACGAAACGGCGAAGTATCGCGATCTGCAGAACGACATCGAACAAGCGGGCTTCACCGATGTTTTGCTGATGGGCATGGGCGGATCGTCGCTCTGCCCGGAGGTTCTCGCCGTTACCTTCGGCAAGAAGAATTTCCATATTCTCGATTCGACCGTTCCTTCGCAGGTGAAGGCCGTCGAGGACAAACTCGATCTAGCGAGGACGCTCTTCATCGTCGCGAGCAAATCCGGCTCGACGCTGGAACCAAACTGCTTCAAGCAATACTTCTTCGACCGCGTTTCGCAGATCTCCGACGAGCCCGGCAAGCAGTTCATCGCGATCACCGATCCGGGCTCGAAGATGGAGCAGATAGCAAAGGACGACGGATTTCGGCATATCTTCTACGGTAAACCAGAGGTCGGCGGGCGTTTCTCGGCGTTATCCGCTTTTGGGCTCACGGCCGCCGCTTCGATGGGATTGGACGTCGACATCCTTCTCGATCGAGCGAACGCGATGGCCGAGCTTTGCATGCGCCACGATACTAAGGAGAATCCGGGAGCATTGCTCGGACTTGTCCTCGGCGTCTGCCACAAACTCGGCCGCGACAAACTGACGATCTTTACGGCTCCCGAGATACACGATCTCGGAGCGTGGCTCGAGCAGCTCATTGCCGAATCAACCGGCAAGAACGGCGTCGCGATCATCCCCGTCGACCGCGAGCCGATCCTCGACGCCGAGGATTACTACAGCGACCGCGTCTTCGTACACATTGGCATAAAGGGCTCGCCGACTGATGAGAATACCTACTCGAAACTCGAAGATATCGAACGAGCCGGCCACCCGATGATCCGCATCGAACTCGAAAGCTTGTATCACATATCCCACGAATTCTTCCGCTGGGAATTCGCCACCGCCGTCGCTGGCGCAGTAATGGGCATCAACCCCTTCAACCAGCCAGACGTTGAATCCGCGAAGATCGAAGCTCGCAAAATAACGGACGAGTACGAGCAGTCAGGATCGCTGCCCAGCGAGACTCCATTCTTTGAAGCCGACGGCGTCAGCCTTTTCAGCAACGAATCGAATGCCGCTGCTTTGAACGAACTCGCTACCGAGGTGTCCATTGCCGGATATCTAAAAGCTCACATCTCGCGGATCGCATCTAACGATTATTTCTCCCTTCTCGGCTACATTGAAATGAACGCTGCGAACGAAACTGCTCTTCAGTCCATTCGCGAAAAAGTCCTGCACAAAGAACTTGCCGCAACCTGTCTTGGCTTCGGCCCGCGATTTCTGCACTCGACGGGTCAAGCCTATAAGGGCGGTGCCAACAACGGTGTATTTCTACAGATCACGGCTGACGATACGATAGATCTCCCCGTACCAGGACAGAAATATACTTTTGGAATTGTTAAAACCGCTCAGGCTCGGGGTGATTTTCAGGTATTGCTCGATCGAGGACGGCGAGCCCTACGGCTTCACATCGGAGGCGACCTTTCGAGCGGCCTCGCGAAAGTGAAAGAGGCTATGGGTTGAACCCACAGCCTCGATCGGGATCTCTGCCGGTTTACTAAACACCGACAGTCTCGTTCTCTTCAACCAGATAAGGTGTAGCAACTGGCTTGTCAATGTCCTGCTCTAGCACCTTCGCGATCACAGGCAGCGATAGCGAACGCACTTTGCCGATCCCGGGAACAGCCTTGCCCTTTGCATAAACGTCATGGCGGCCGTTCTCTTTGTACCACTCGCTGAGCGATGCAGTCTTGTGCATCTCTTCGATGATCTGCCGCCAGCCTACGCCCGTGTTATACGCACAGAACGAGATTTCGCCTTCCTGCGTACCATACGGGATCACGCACATCTCAGTGCGGCGGAAATCGTAGTTGAAGAGATCCTGGAACCACATCCCTTCAACACAAAGCACGCGCCAGATGTCATCGTCCTTTTTCTCAACCTGCATCCGGTCGTTTCGGTCGGAGTTTGAGGTAGTCGACGAAGGCTTGAAGAGATTAATGATCTGCGAGATCGGGAAGCCTTCCGGGGCACTCGATGCGTCGTAGTTACGCATGATCGCCATGCCAAGTTGGGCCATCGTGAGCTTCTTGCCGCGGGCAGTGTCGGTGATCTTCGCAACGTCCTGCATGAACTGCTCGTAGTTGAAGAACTCGAAGAGAGACTTGATCTCGTTCGTCTTCGTATTTACGACCATCAGCGTAAAGATGCCGCAGTTCGGATGGCAGTTACACGACGACCAGCCCCACGGAGCGTCTGCTCCCTGCAGCATATCCATCACCGACGTGAATGCCGAATAAGACGACAGCGGAAACCAATCGCGCATCGGTTGGAGCACTCCATCGAGCTGGT
Source organism: bacterium (assembly GCA_029945985.1). Classification (GTDB taxonomy): domain Bacteria; phylum Acidobacteriota; class Blastocatellia; order Pyrinomonadales; family Pyrinomonadaceae; genus OLB17. Next base: position 5,403 of record JAQSDP010000016.1, read on the forward strand.
CTCTCAGATCGTGCGTCATCCCCGCGAGCGTGTATCGCTGCGCAATGCGATCTTTGTCGGATACATCTTCATCACGCCCGGTAAACGATACCGGCTGAAAAGCGATCGTCTGAACCTTGTCGATGTTCTCTGCCGCGAACTTAACGATCGACCCAATGCCCTTGTTGTTCCACGAATTCACGATCGTCGTGACCAGCGTGACCTTGATGCCGACCTCGGCGAGATTCTCGATCGTCTTGAGCTTTACGTCAAATAGATTGCCGACGCCGCGATGCTTGTTGTCCTCTTCGTTCGTTCCGTCAAACTGGAGGTAAACGCCGTGCTGCCCCGCTTCTTTGGCGGCCTTCGCAAACTCAATATCCTCGGCGTAGCGGATACCATTTGTCGCAGCGAGAATACGGTAGAACCCAATCTTTTTTGCATATGCAACAGCGTCCAGAAAGAAGGGTGAGAGCGTTGGCTCGCCGCCGGACAAAAGGATGATGATCTGTCTACGCGGCTTGAACGAGACTGCCCTGTCCAGAATGGCTTTGATGTCTTCAAACGTCGGCTCGTGAACATAACCGACCTGATTCGCGTCCATAAAGCACGGATTGCACATCATGTTGCAGCGGTTCGTTAGGTCAACCGTCAAGACGGCCCCGCGTCCAAACTTAATGTCCGACGTTCCGTGGTGATGTACGTGCGAATCCTCAGCAGCCTTGAAATCGCGCCCGTAGAAGAGCGATTCGATCCGTTCCAGGAACTTCGCGTCGGTCGCCATCACATCGACGAAGTCACCGTGCGTCGGGCAAGTCTTTCGCATCAGCACTTGACCGTCCTCTTCGACGATCTGGGCCTTGATCTCCCCCGGATGCGAATTCATCAAAATGTCCAGCGGAATATCGCCGGAGATCACCCCGTTGCGCACCTGTTTCACACAAGTTGGACACAAGCTGTCGGTTTCGCGCGGAAACCCTAGCGGCGGCGCCGTGCGTTCGTAGGATTTCAAAAGCGGCTCCGCGGCCCACGCCGGCTGGATCGACTCGCCCTCGGGAACAAGCGAATTCACCGCCTGAAAAGCTTTCCAGCCGATATCCGCCATCTTTGAAGCGGCTTTTGAACCCGCCATTCCCTTCGTTTTCCCTTCGCCTCGTCTGAAATTATCGCTAAACATAACAGATATTGCCTCAGGCACACCTCACCGCCCTAAAGTCTATCTAAATTCAGCAAGTTAGGAAAATGTCACGGTGTTCAAATCAGTTGATGCGATTCCGGCATGAGAACCACTTCGGCCATGACGCCCTCGCCGGGCTGTGTGGCTGCAAAGAAAGCGGCTTGAGCCGCCGCCCCGACACTCAGCATTTTCGACCGATCGACCTTCATCGTAACGTTGTCCCAGAAGGTAGAATCCACACCTCCGAGGTGCATCAGGCTGAAACGGATGCCGTAGCGTTTATACTCCTGAGCGAGGCATTTCACCATCCCAGTCAATGCGTACTTGGCGGCGCAGTATCCAGCGGCCTGCATCATCGGAGCTTTCCCTAGAATGCCCGGGAAGGCAACCACGCGGCCAAATTTCTTCTCCGCCATGACCGGCAACGCAGCTTTGAAAAGATTGAACGACGTTCGCACGTTCGCGTTTAGCAGATCGTCCAAGTCGCCGATGTTTAGTTCGCCAAACGGCTTGAGAACGCCGAGCCCCGCTGCCTGGATGAGGTAATCGACCGCGCCGAATTTGCTGACGGTCTGCTCGACAAGGCTTCGCGCGTCCGATTCGATCGACGCATCAGCAGCGAGGGCGAGCACGTTGGCGTTACCCGCCGTGGTGAGCTTGTATTCGAGTTCGAGCAGTTCGGGTTCCGTTCGAGAACTTATCGCGACATTAGCCCCGGCTCCCGAGAAAAGCTCGGCAACACCACGACCTATTCCACGACCCGCTCCGACAATAAGGCAAGTTTTTCCTTCAAGTTCCGGCATAGAGAGGTTTTTCGCCAGAACGCCACTTAAGGATTCACCAACAGAACTGCCGCGCCCCGACAAACCAAACTGAGACTTAAGAAAGCTGATATGATGCGCCACGACAAAAGACAGGTTAGATAATCTGCATTTTATGATCCATGTCATATTTTGCACACCGCCTGTGGCGTAAGTTTTGGCTATTCAATGGCTCCGAACCGTTCCGATTCGGCAGCCGAGAGGAATCAATGAAAAAACTCTGGATACTTTCGTTAGCGGTTTTCATATTTTCGTTTGCGATCCTGGGATATGTAGGCGTCGAAATATTTCGCCAGGCACCGCCGATACCCACCTCGGTTGTAACAACGAGCGGTGCTGAGTTCATCGGCCCCGAGCAGATAAGTGACGGCCAGAACGTGTGGCAGGCGATGGGCGGAATGCAGGTCGGGTCGATCTGGGGACACGGCTCCTACGTAGCGCCTGACTGGACCGCCGATTACCTTCATCGCGAGGCGATCTTTATCTTGAATGAATGGACGGGCGGCAGATACGCCAAGGATGGTTCTGCCGTTCCCAACGAAGAACGCGCCGCAATGCAGGCTCGCTTGCAAGCCCTGATGCGGACAAACACTTACGAACCGGCGACCGGACGGCTGGTCCTCGATCCGATTCGGCAGCGCGCCTTCGAATCGAATCTAGCTCATTACTCGCAAGTCTTTACCGACGGCAACAAAGATTACGCGATCCAGAAAGGAGCGCAAGCCGACCCGGCCAAACTTAGAAAGCTGACATCCTTCTTCTTTTGGACGGCGTGGGCATCAGCGGCGAACCGGCCGGATAATAACATCTCTTATACGAGCAACTTTCCATCCGAACCGCTCGTGGCGAACTACCCGACGAGCAGCTCAATTATCTGGACTGGCGTAAGCGTGATCCTTCTCATCGCGAGCCTTGGCGGTATGGTGTGGTTCTATGCGGGATGGCACAAAGAAACCGAAGGGCGCGATACGCCTGACATAGATCCGCTGATCGAGGCCCCTCTTACTCCATCGCAGAAAGCCACGGTGAAATACTTCCTGATCGTCTCGTTCCTGTTTCTGCTGCAGATCGTGATGGGTATAGTGACGGCCCATTACGGGGTCGAAGGCGGCGGCTTGTACGGCATACCTCTCGACAAGTGGCTGCCGTACGTTGTTTCCCGGACATGGCATACACAGCTCGGCATCTTCTGGATTGCGACCGCCTGGCTCGCTGCAGGGCTTTTTATCGCCCCCTACATTTGCGGGTATGAGCCTAAATCTCAACGGCTCGGCGTGAACGTACTGTTCGGTGCGCTGCTTATCGTCGTGCTCGGTTCGATGGGTGGGCAGTGGCTAAGTGTAATGCACATGCTTCCGGGCGATCTATGGTTCTGGTTCGGCCATCAGGGTTACGAGTATATTGACCTCGGCCGCGTGTGGCAGGCAGGACTCTTCATCGGCCTACTGCTCTGGCTGTTCCTCATCGGCAGGTCAGCGATTG
>JAQSDP010000017.1 GCA_029945985.1 bacterium
CCTCGGCAGCCGGCGGTTGAGTATATTCGGCGGGCGGTGGAACAAAATTGGTTGCTTGGGGGGCCTCGAAAGCGGTCACATCGGGCTGCGAGACGGAAGTTTCGAAGGATACTGGCTCGGCCTCGAGTTCCTGTCGGCGGATCGGCGGTTCGTACGATGAAGTATCGGAAAACACTGTCTGAAAATGCGGGTCGTTGACATCGACGATGTCGGCAAGCGATTCGCCTACTGGAGCCTCGATCATCGGAAGTTCGAACTTATCTTCGACGATGAGATCGGGAATGGCGGATGGTGCTTCGACCTGCTGCGTGTTTACGAGGCCCGCGGACGAACTCTCGATCTCGAAATGGAATGGGGCAGGGTCCAGCGCCTCGAAGGTGTCCGGCTCCGGTCCGGATGACTCGACGGTCTGCTGCTGGCCGGCATGCGGATCGACACCGACAGGTCGCACAGTGACAACAAACCCGCCCGGCGACTTCGCTACGGTAAAGGTAAACTGGCCGAGATTGTGCGGGTGCACGAACTGGATCTCCTGCGACGTCGGAAGCTGCATTCGCACGTCGTCCGGTATCAGCGGGAATACCATCATGCTGATCTGCGGCCCGGGGAGCGGTTCGTTTGACACGTCGCTCTGGCCGTTCACCGAAACGATGTACGGATTCTTGTTAGGCTCAAGGCGCAGTTCGTAGCTGGAAGAAGAGACAAGTGTCTGCAAATATTCGTTAAGTTTTTCGATCATGGCCGGTTTGCGAGAAGTGCGGAAGTTTCGCGGGTAGGATTCGGAACGATTGAGCTGGACCGCTCATAGAGAGGATAGCACAGGGCTAAGTGGCGTGTCTGCAAAAAACTGCAGAAGCCTTCGCGTGATCAAAGGCGATACTATCAACTTGGATGCCCTCGCTTACACGCAGGCTTCTGCACTCTAGACCGTTACTGCTTCCTGATATTCGCCCCAAACTCTTCGAAGAGAGTGACTTATTTCTCCCACAGTCACGTGGGATTCAACGCAGTTGAGAATCAAAGGAAGGAGGTTTTCGGTGCCTGAAGCAGCGTCGGACAGCTCCTTTAGCGCCTCATCGGCGGCGGCTGCGTCACGCTTGGCCCGCACGGCTTGCAGGCGTTCGACTTGTTCGCGTTCGATCCGCCCGTCGATCGTCATCACAGGGATCCGCTCGGTTTCGTCGGTTTGAAAACGATTCACGCCCACAACGATGGCGTCCTCCGTTTCGACGGCCCGCTGGTAATCGTAGGCAGCGTCCTGGATCTCGCGTTGGACGTATCCGGTCTCGATCGCTCGAAGCATACCGCCAAGGTCGTCGATCTTTGCAATATATTCGGATGCCAGGCGTTCAAGCTCAGTCGTGAGTTCTTCGATAGCGTAACTCCCGGCGAGCGGGTCGACGGTGTCGGCGACGCCGGATTCGTGGGCGATGACCTGCTGCGTTCGCAGGGCGATCCGAGCCGCGGCTTCGGTCGGCAGCGACAGGGCCTCGTCCATCGAATTTGTATGCAGACTCTGTGTACCACCAAGGACGGCCGCGAGGGCCTGGATGGTCGTGCGGACGACATTGACCTCGGGTTGCTGCGCGGTGAGGGTCGAACCGGCGGTCTGCGTATGGAACCGCAGCATCATTGATCGCGGATCCTTCGCGTGGAACCTGTCCTTCATTATCCGCGCCCACAATCGGCGCGCCGCACGGAATTTCGCGATCTCCTCCAGAAGGTTGTTGTGCGAATTGAAAAAGAACGAGAGCCGCGGGGCGATGTCGTCGACCTTCAGTCCGACTTCGATCGCCGCCTGCACGTAGCAGATCGCGTCGGCAAGCGTGAAGGCTATCTCCTGAGACGCCGTCGAGCCCGCCTCGCGAATGTGGTATCCGGAGATCGAGATCGTGTTCCAGTTGGGAACCTCGGCGGCACAGTAGGCGAAGGTGTCGGTGATCAACCGCAGGCTCGGCTTGGGCGGATAAATGTACGTTCCGCGTGCGATGTACTCCTTGAGGATGTCGTTCTGGATCGTGCCGCTGACCTTGTCGAAAGCAATTCCCTGTTTGCGAGCGACCGCAAGATAGAGGCAAAGCAGTGTCGAGGCGGTCGCGTTTATCGTCATGGAGGTCGAGACCTTATCGAGTGGGATCCCATCGAAAAGCGTCAGCATATCGTCTAGGCTGTCGATTGCCACGCCGACTTTGCCGACCTCGCCGAGCGCGAGCGGATCATCCGAATCGAGGCCGATCTGAGTCGGCAGGTCGAAGGCGACACTCAAACCCGTAGTACCTTGTGAGAGCAAATATTTGTAGCGTTCATTCGACTCTGCGGCCGTTGCGAATCCGGCATATTGGCGCATCGTCCAAAACTTGCCGCGATACATACTCTTGCGTACCCCGCGAGTGTACGGAAATGATCCGGGCTCGCCAAGATCGGCGGCGTAATCTGACGCGTGCGTATTTTCGGGATTGAAGTCGTTGGGCAGTTCGATACGTGAAGAAGTTTCGAACTTCGAACGTCTAAGTTCAGCCATAAATAAGTAATTAGCTTATCACAGCGTAACAGCGGCGGCATTTGCGGCACGAAGGTTGCAAACGAGGTGTAGACAGATACAAGGGGGAGAAATGGAAGCAGACGAAACAACAAAAAACGCCATTCAGTTACTGGTTGAGGCAGTTCAGGTATCGGTCGATGACAGTCCGTACGTAAAGTCCGCGGTAGAGAATCTGCAGCGTTTGGGGTATATTCCAAACTACAGCGTGCGGATGGATCTGGAACTGCTTCGGCCATCACTTGAGGGACTGACCGATACTCGAGTTCGGATAGCGTAGTTGGCGAAGTGGGGCTGTGAAATCGCGAATTTACCGATTTGGAAGCCCAATTAAACTACTTCAACTATTTCACCGAAATCGAGGAAACATTCATTCGACGGCGCGCGAAGAACCTGTTTCTTAGCCCACTTGATTGGGCTTTGATGGAAACTTGGCAAGAGGGCGGGATTCCGCTCCACCTTGTCATTCGTGCGATCGAGCAGGTGTTCGACAATTTCGATAGAAATCCCGGACCGAGGTCGATCAAGGGCCTGGTGTTTTGCCGCGAGGAAGTAGAAGCTCAGTACGAGGAGTGGTTGAAGGCTCAGGCCGGAAAACCCTCGGAGACGTTAACCTCCTCGACACCGTTCACCGTGGGGGAGATAAGCGAACACCTGCAGGGGCTTGCCGTCTCGCTCAGACTCAATTCCGCCTTCGAGTTGGCTGAGGACATCGACCGGGCGTGCGTGCGTCTCGTCGAGATCGCCGATAACATCAACGACAATCTTGAGCAGGTGGATCTGAGTCTCAAGGACGTCGAGTCGCTTCTCGATGAGGCGCTTCTTTCGAAATCGGATCGCGGTCGGTTTGCGATCTTGAAGAAAGAGACCGATAAGGAACTGCGACCGTATAAACCCAAGATGCCGCCAGAAGCGTATAAGTCCACGCATCGGCTGATGCTGCTCAAGCGGCTTCGCGAACAAGAAAACATTCCCAGATTAAGCCTTTTCTACTTATAATTTTGTCCAATACCAACAATATTCTCGAAGTATCGATCGAACGCATCGTACCGCGCGGTTTTGGGATCGCGCACGCGGACGGGATGACGATCTTCGTTGCTCTTGCTGCTCCCGGTGATCGTGTAAAGATCGAGATCGATGGGAGGAAAGGCCTGGTCGCATTCGCCGAGATCGTTGAGATCGTAGAAGGCGGGCCGAACCGGATCACGCCCCCGTGTCCATACTTCGGCACTTGCGGCGGGTGCGATTTTCAGCAGATGAGCTACCCCGAACAGCTCGCCTCAAAGGTTGAGATCATCCGCGACTGCCTTCGCCGGATAGCGAAGATAGACTACGCGGGAGAGATCGCCATAATTGCGTCGCCGAAAGAGTTTGAGTATCGCTCGAGAGCTCAATGGCATCTCGATCCGAATACTCGCGGGATCGGTTACTACAAAAGAAACTCACGCGATCTAGTTGATATCGAAAGATGTCCGAAACTCGTTCCGGGGTTGAATGAGACGCTCGAGCGGGTCCGTGAGGAATTGCCGTGGGAGAATGTTTGGTCCGAGAAAGCATACATCGAAGCGGCGTCCGGAGACGATGGAGTTTCGATCAATTCACCGAGGTTGATAGAGCCGCAGGAGATATCGTTCTCGGCCGCCGGCGAAGGGTTCAAATATTCGGCGGACGTGTTCTTCCAGGGGAATCAGTTCCTGATCCCCCAACTGATCGAGGCCGCAGTATCAGGAGCTGAAGGGAACCTCGCACTTGATCTCTATTGCGGCGTCGGATTGTTTTCGCTTCCCATGGCGAGGAAGTTTACGAATGTGATCGGCATTGAAGAAAACCCTGGCGCGATCAAGTATGCGAAACGAAACGCCACCGACAACGGCCACACGAACGTCAAGTTTCGAGCCGAGAGCGTCCGCCGATACCTTTCCACCGATCCGCCTGCGAACGTCGACTTCGTGCTTCTCGATCCGCCGCGAGCCGGTACGGAGAAGGAAACGATGACGAACCTTATCGCGCTCGGGGCCAGGCAGATATCGTACGTGGCTTGTGAGCCTTCCGTGCTTGCCCGCGATCTCAAGCGGTTCAACGAAGCCGGGTATAAGCTCGATTCAGTTACCGCCGTCGACCTGTTTCCGCAAACCCATCACGTCGAGACGGTCGCGCGGCTTTCGCGATGAAACTTTGCTATCTTTTGCGTCGTTTGAACATCCAACTGACGCTACAATAGAATCTAAATATGGCGAAAAAGAAAGACGAATCGGAGGGCCTGACCAAGAGCCTTTTCGTGCGATGCCGTTTCTGCGGGCAGAAAAACGGCGTGAAAGACGGGTACAAGAACGGCGACGCAAACTGCGGCAAATGCCGTCTGCCGCTTTCGAATGAGCCGCACAAGAAGTTTGCCGATCTAAGTAAGCACGACTACGTGCATCCGGCAGACAGCAAAGCTCTCGCCGCACTCCGAGCCATCCCAGGGATCGACAATGCTCTCCGGAAGTTGCTCGAGGTCACTGGCGAATCTGCGTTGCGCGTCGTTTTTACTGCAAGTTCGGTCAAGGTTACGCCGAAACAGTTCCCTGACCTTCATGCAAAGCTTCAGGTCGCGTGCACGACACTCGGGGTCGAGATGCCGGAAATGTTCGTCCAGCAGAACCCGGTCGTGAACGCGTTCACCTATGGATCCAAAAAGCACATCATTGTGCTTCACACCGGGTTGCTTGAGCGGCTCACGGACGAAGAAACTCTTGCGGTGATCTCGCACGAAGTCGGTCACATCCATGCCGAACACGTGCTTTACCTGACCGCAGCTCGGCTGATGGAGGCACTCGCAAATGCATCTGTCGCAAAGTTAGTTCCAGGCTCGGAGATCGTCAAATTCATAATCTCCGCTGGCATCAGCAGCGCTTTGCTGGCGTGGGCTCGCCGTGCTGAACTCTCGTGCGATCGTGCCGCTATGCTTACCGTGCAGGATCCGCATGTAGTCGGCCGCGTGATGATGAAACTCGCGGGCGGTACAGCCGCATCGAAGATGGATTACGAGGAGTTCCTCGAACAGGGCCGCGAGTTCAAGAAGACTTGCGATGAGAAAGCTCTCGATAAGTTTTGGGCAAACATTATCAACACGGGCCAGAGTCACCCATTCCCGATCTGGCGCGTATCTGAGATCCTGGACTGGGCTGAGAGCGGTGATTATGCCGAGGTGATGGCCAAGAATTAGTGCTTGTCATCTTAACCACAACTTCAAACACTGACGAGGCCGAGTCGCTTGCGAACGGCCTCGTCGAACATCGACTCGCGGCGTGTGTTCAGATCCTGCCGAAGATGACGTCGGTTTACGCTTGGGAAGGCAAGGTCGAGAAAGAGAGTGAGCATCTGTTACTTATAAAAACGCTTCCCGAAAAATATGAAGCGGTCGAGAAATATATTCTCGACCGCCACACTTACGACACGCCTGAGATAGTCGCGATCCCAGCAGAAAAAGTATCAGCCGGTTATCTCAAATGGCTCACCAGTTATCTCTAAGTCTGGTGACCAGAATCCGTATCACCGTTTACCGTCCCTTCCTCAAAAGTCTTGATCACAAAGTTAACAGCTTCCTGCGGTGAGTCGGTCAGATGGATCAGCTTTAGATCTTCCTCGCCAATGTAGCCTTCGTGGAGCATCGTTGTCGTGACCCACTGAAGCAGTCCCTGCCAATAGCTTGAGCCGAAGAGGACTACGGGAAAGTTCCTGATCTTCTTGGTTTGGATGAGAGTCAACGCCTCGAACAGTTCGTCCATCGTCCCGAATCCGCCGGGAAAGATGATATAGGCGTTGCTGTACTTGATGAACATTGTCTTGCGGACAAAGAAGTACTTGAAGGAAAGTGATTTCGTTTGATACGGATTCGGCGACTGCTCGAACGGTAACTCAATGTTGCAGCCGACCGATACTTTCCCGACTTCAAACGCACCCCGATTTCCCGCTTCCATGATGCCGGGGCCGCCGCCGGTGATAACCTCAAAACCCGCTTCGGCAAGCAGTCGACCGGTCTCCTGAGCGGCGATGTACATGTCGTCGTCTTCGCGAGTGCGCGCAGAGCCAAACAGCGAAACGCCGCGAGTGATCGTCGCGAGGTTATCGAAACCGTCGACGAACTCACCCATGATGCGGAAGACGCGCCACGAATCGGAGGTCTTGTAATCGTCTTCCGGCTCCGGTGAACGCAGCAGCACTTCGTCATCAGTAAGCTGCCAATAGTTTGGCACGCGCTCGCGTTGCTTCGCTTCAGCCACGGTCTTTGGCTCAGGCGGTTTTACCTTGTCTTTCGGAGCCTTCGGTTTATTTGCGTCAGTTTCAGCCATGTTGAAACGCGGACATCCTTGCCCGCGGGTTAGGTGAAGCGGACACGGATGTCCGCGTTCCGCTAGATGCCCATGATGTTGTATCCGCAGTCAACGTAGATCGTTTCGCCGGTGATGCCGGATGAGAGATCGCTGACAAGGAACAAGGAAGTATTCCCGACTTCAGCGGCGGTCACGTTTCGCTTAAGCGGCGACTTTTCTCCGACGTAGCCGAGAAGCGTACCCATGTTCTTGACCCCGCGGGCCGAGAGTGTGTTCAGCGGGCCTGCGCTGATCGCGTTAACCCGGATATTCTGCTTGCCGAGATCGGCCGCCAGATATCGAACGGACGCTTCTAGTGCGGCTTTTGCAACGCCCATGACGTTGTAGTTCGAGACTACTTTCTCGGCTCCATAATAACTCATCGTCACAATGCTGCCGCCCTCGGCCATCAGTGAAGAAGCGGCGAGAGCTACTTGCGTGAGCGAGAAGGCTGAGATCTCGAGAGCCGTCCGGAAGGCGTCTCGCGTGGTCGCGACAAACTCGCCTTCGAGAGCCTCCTTCGGCGCGAACGCGATCGAATGGACGAGAAAATCGAGCTTTCCGTACTTTTGCTTTACCGCGTCAAACGCTGCATCGACGCTCGCCTGATCAGTTACATCGCACGGGATGATCAGCGAATCCGGTAGGTCGCCCGCGAGCTTCTCGACGTTTTCCTTCAGTCGTTCGCCCTGATATGTGAACGCCATCTTTGCGCCATTCGCATTCGCGGCCTCGGCACACGCCCAGGCGATCGAGCGCTTATTTGCGACGCCGAAGATCATCCCTACTTTGTCTTTGAGCATATTCAGAGTCCTATTCAGTCACGTAGATCCGCTGCAGCTCTTCGAAATCCATCACCCTGATGTCAATATCCACCGGTGTTGACGAAAACCGCTTGGTCGACAGCGTTTCGCGTAGTTTCTCGACCTTCGCCGAAGGCATCTGCGTTACGATCACGACCATCAGCCGAACCTCAAGACCGATATTCATCTCGGCAATCGAACGCTTAACTGTCGCGATCTTTCGCATCATTGCGGCGACACGATCCTGGCCAAGCTCAGGAGCCACCAGAAAGCAAACCTCGCAGCACACGAGAATGTCTTCTTTCGTAAACGCCGCATCGAACGGTACTCCGCCGACGCTGATGTGCCGCATCACCGGCACGTTCTCTTGCCGCTGGATCTGCCTTAGCGCGAGATCTTCGCCCACGATGAACGCCGTCTGCGCATCGCCGAAAGCTTCGGGCTCGCCCTTCAAGCTCCGCGATATCTCGCCGACCGCGACGTTCAGAGTCTGTCGCTGCAGATCCGGCTGAATCGGTTCCCAAGCTATCCATCCGGCAGCCTTGTCGGCGATCGTCTTTCGATGTCGCCGAGCACCGACGGCCATCCATCCCAACACGGCTGCCGTAGCGAGAGCGGCAATGCCTGCGAGCAGCCAACTCTGTGACACCACAGTCCCAACCAGCACCGAAACGACTAGTACTACCGCCGTGGCCGCGGCAAGGTAGTAAGCCGTTCCTGTTGCGGGCCGAGCGAACCGCTCGAGCGAATTATCGAATTCTTTCGCCATCGCTTGGGGATGATCGCGAACGTATTGCTACGCCGTAACGGCGCGTTCGAACGGGATGTCGTCGAAGTGCGTCATTCGTTTGAAATCTTTGAAGCGCTGGTTGATCTCGGGATAATCCAGCTCGTCGACACGCTCGGTACCAAACTTCTCCACGTTGAACGACGCCATCACCGAACCGTATACGCAGCCGCGCCGCAGTGTAGCGTCGTTGATCTCTTTCTGCGCAGCCAAATAGCCCATGAACCCGCCGGCAAACGTATCACCCGCACCGGTCGGATCGAAAACGCTCTCAAGTGGATAAGCAGGGGTCGCAAAGTATCCTGATGGCGTAAATAAAGTGGCACCGTATTCGCCGCGCTTGATGACA